>CAYHAJ010000505.1:0-29685 GCA_964354535.1 uncultured Pirellulales bacterium | reverse complement strand
GAGGTACAACAGCCGTCTTTCCCACCCAGCGTCACTGCGTCTCTGCGCGAGACATAATCCTTTGTCTTCCAATGGTTTACGAGCCTCATCGCCAGAAATTTGCGCAGGAAAACGAGATTTGAACAAGTAGTAATACGAATGAACGAGGAACGCCGATCAGGTCGAATTCGTGTGATTAGTGTGATTGGTGGTTAAAAGACAGTCTGGTTCCGGCTGAAGGCCGGGCTGGGCTCTCGGTGTCTCTGTGGTGGACAAGCGGCTGTCGGTAGTCCATCTCCTGCGGTCTTTCGGCTTGGGCTCTTTGTCCGCCCCCAAGGTCGGCGTTGATGAAACCAGAAGAAGAAGCGTCGCCGGCCGAAATTTGTGGGTGCGGCCGGGCAGCCGCGTTTTCGAGGGCGAAAAGGCGGATTCCGCGACCTGCGCTGGTGCTTTCGGGGGAGCCTCCGGCCGGCGGGGCGAATTTTGGACTTGCGGATTCGAAATTCGCGGTTGACGTGGAGCGGCCGGGAGTCTACAATGAATAATGAATATTGAACATACGGGGATTAGGCGAGCCGCCCGGAGGAAAGCTCAGTGCCGCGCTCCGAGTGGACTGCGTCGCCCCTTCCAAGGTGTAAAATGTCGAAAATCATCACCAACGCGGCCTACCGCAAATCCCGAGGCACGGACAAGCCGTTCAGCGGCTCCGAAGAGCAGGCCAACGCGATCTGGACCGAGTCCATACGACAGGAGAAGTGGCATTCGAACAGAGCCGCTCCCCCGGCCAAGCCGGCCCCCAAACCCGCCAAGTGAGACCGCCGCAGCCGACCGGCCCCCACACACGCTGGACGTATCCGTCTGCGCAGCGCTGCCTGCGGCCACCACCAACACCGCATTAGCCGAAAGAAACGAAAAAAGGCGCAGAAAGGAAGGAGCAGAGATTGCCCGCTTCCCCGTCTTTTTTGTGTCTTCCTGGCGTTCTTGGCGTCTTGGCGCGAGAATCGGTTTGCTTGCGGCCGCAGGCCGCGCTGGGTCCTCCGTGGTCAAAGAACCTGGATCTCCGCCCCCTGTTCTTACCCGTGGAGCAGCTCTCGGGGGTGACAATCCTGCGCGGGAATGACAAAAGTCCCCAGCCGGCCGTCGCTGGACTACACGCTTCCTTCGCCTCTTTTCGTTTCCCCGCCCGCGCGGGGAGGACATTTCTTTCGGCTCTGGTTGATCCGTGTCAGTAGGCGGTGTGCCCAGGTGAGCGGGTTCTTGCTTTGGGGGGACGAATTGAGTGAAATAAGGGGTCGTATCGGAATCCGTGTGGCCCAGTTGGAATCGGTAAGGAGCGGTCTATGACGAATCGGGTCGGTCCCGTCTCCGACCTGAGCACCGTAGCGGTGCCGAGCGGCATGGGGTCGGCATCGAGAAGGCACCGACCTTGCATAGACAGCACGCCGGTAGCTACAATGCGATAGACTCCTTCTTCGCCGGAGGCGCGTCAGGACACGAAGGATTCCCAGACAGGGACTCATATCGCGTCCCCACAGTGATCTGGAAATGCTTCTCAGTTGTTGGGAGCTTGTAGCACGAGCGACGGACTACACCGTTCTGCGTCTCCGTAGCCAGCCGACAACCGTCGCACCGATCCCGGCGAGCACCATGGCGCCCGGGGCGGGAACTGCGGGCGGCCCAACGGGGTTCTGCAGGGTGGAGCTTGCGGTGGTTGGCCCAGTGAGTGTCATAGTAAAGGGCGGATCAGAGGACACATCAACAATGGCTGCTTCGAAGAGAGCGCTTACGCCCACCTGGTCTATTACCATTCCGCTCGGTAACACAATGAACGTACGGTTCCCGTCGCCCACAGACAGGGTGCTAAGGAGAAACTTGATTTTGTCATTTTCGCCGTTTCCGTTGATGTCGCTTCCGAGAGGTATCTCGATCAGAGAGGAACCGATATAGGGATTTGCCTCCGGCGGCGGGAACAGGCCGAAGTCAGGCGCATCCTTGTCAAACACAGCGACATAAGAAGACTGCCAGTGTGCCGGGCCATTGTCAGGGAATACAAGCGATGTGCCATCCGCTTGGCCGGCATAGTCTCTGCCCGCCCTGCCATCGATATCCGTAAACGCGATATCGAAGAACACGTCAAAGAAACTGTCGACAGAGAATGATTGGCCGTCGAGGGCCGCCGGATCAATAGGACCCACTTGCTGGCTTAGCTCCGAGCCAGGAAGAAAGGCCAGTGCCATGCCGGTTGAGCTGGGACCTGGATTCACGGCGCGCTGCGATGACAGCGTCATACTCACCAGGGAATTGACGAAACCGTACCCGCCGACACTGTCGCCCAGCGTATTGCCAGGATCGCTTGCCAGCGGTACGAGAAAGGGGCTACCCGAGAGGTTCATGCTTGACAGCTCGGTTTGGAAGGTAATGCTGGTGGCACAGGCCCGATCCACGTGAATCCCCAGGACCACTACAACGGCGGTGATAGACAGACACGCTACCTTCTGAAGTCGCGTCGGCTTCATACTTCTCCTCCTTCCCAGATTCCACGTTTTCCGGACAGCAAACGCTGAAACTGCTTCTTTCAGCGAAGCGATAGCTGTGAAAATCTGGGTCGTGATGTTACATCTTATGTATATTGCCTGTATTATGCTGTTTGCCCAATCTACGTGTCAAGAGAAAAAAGGCAAAAGTGAATTGGCGTATGCCCCGCAAGGCGAGTTATTGCTTCGGAGAGACGGATTCGGTAGAATGGGACGGTAGTTTCTGAATCGGTATGGCACGGCCAGAATTGGTAAGGAGTGGTCTATGGCGAATCGGGTCGGTCAGGTCCAGCGACGGGATGTCCTCAGAGGATTGGGCGGCGGTGCTTTGGCGGCCGCGTTTGGGTCGCTGACCATGAGGCCCGGCCGTGTGGCGGCGCAGGAGCAGAAAGCGGCGGCGGCGGGCGAGGGACAGCTTTTCACGCCTTATGCGAAACCGGCCAAGGTGACCTTGATCAAGGGCAACGACCGACGCGAGATCATCTTTCAGACCTTGAAGAATATCGAAGACGATGTTATGGCGTCGATCGGGGCCAGGAAGAGACTCCTCGTCAAGCCCAACTTCGTCTCCACGACCCGCGCGTTGGCAGCCAGCCATGCGGATGAGATCCGCGGCATTCTCGATTTCTTCAAAACCCGCTTCAAGGGCGAGATCCTCGTGGGCGAGTCCGCGGCGGGACGGGGCGGCACGTTCGAGGGCTACCAGAATTTCGGCTACCTGCCCTTGGAGAAAGAGTACGGCATCAAGCTGGTGGACCTCAATGCCCAGCCCTGGGTGTATCGCTATGTGTTCGGCAAAGATCATAACCCGATCCCGATCCGGATCATCACGACGTTCCTCGATCGCGACACGTACATCGTCTCGGCGGCCAAGATGAAGACGCACGACCGGGCCATCACCACGCTGTCGCTCAAGAACACCCTGATCGGCGCGCCGTTGAACGACGGGAAGAAGAACGACAAGGGCCTGACGCACCAGGCGTACAATTTCACGCCGAAGGAGACGCTGCACTTCAACATGTTCCATCTGGCCCAGGAGATCTGGCCGGACCTCGGCATCATCGACGGCTTCGAGGCGATGGAAGGCAACGGCCCCGTCGGCGGCACGCCCGTGGATGCCAAGGTCGCCCTGGCGAGCCTGGACCCGCTGGCGCTGGATATCCTGACGACGAAAATCATGGGCTTCGATCCGATGAAGGTCCCGTACGTGAAGGCGATGATCGAGGCCGGCATGGGCCAGGGCGATCTGGCGAAGGTCCAGGTCCTGGGCACGCCGGTCGAGCAGTGCCAGTTCAAGTTCAAGCCGAACGAGAAGATCGCCGAGGCCTTCGGCCTGAGTTGAGCGGGCGCTGGACTTGGCATTGAGCCCCGGTCACAGTACTTATGACGCGTCTGCTTCTCATCCTTCTGGCAGGGATGCTTCAGCCGGTGCCGGCGGCAACGCCGACCGGTGCCGGCGTCATCCCGCCGGCGGCGATGCCGGTCTACCGATTCTGGTCGTCCGTCCTGGGCCGGCACCTCTACACGGTCGATGAGGCCCAGAAGCAAACGCTCCTGCGCGAGCACGCCGAGGCCTGGTCGTACGAGGGGATTGCCTTTCGCGCGTTCCCCTTGTGCCTCGACGCCAATCTGGCGCCGGTTCATCGATTCTCGTTGAGGTCGTCCGGGTCGCAATTCTACACCCTCGACGAAGCCGAAAAAGACAAACTCCTCCGCAACCTGGGCGGCGTGTGGCTCTACGAGGGCGTCGCGTTCCACGCCTACCCGGCCGACCGTCGGCCGGCGGGGACTGTGCCGGTCCACCGGTTCTGGGCCGGCCGTCCGCAAACCCATTTTTACACGGCCAGTGACACCGAGCGCTTCAAGCTGATCAGCACGGCGGCCGGCCTTTGGGACTATGAAGGGGTGGCCTGGTATACATACCCGTCCCAGGTCGAGACCGCCCCGGCGATCGTGAAAGGTCCTTTCGTGCCATGGGTCGCCGCGGATTCGGCAGCCATCGTATGGCAGACGAAGACTCCGGCCGACAGCGTGGTTCAGTACGATCTCGCGGCGACGGGATGGCTCACGGCCTTCGACCCCTCCGCGGTCACCTGGCACCAGGTCGTGCTGACCGGGCTTACGCCGGGCCTCGTTCATACGTACCGCGTAGCCTCCGGGGCGACCGGCGCCGTCGGTACCTTCCGGACCGCGCCGCGCGCCGACCAGCCCTTCCGCTTTGTGGTCTATGGCGATACGCGGACGGACGCCAATACCCATCGGCAGGTGTGCGCCGCCATTGTCGGCAGCGGACCGCACGTCGTATTCCACACCGGCGACCTCGTCGGCTCCGGCGGCAATTACGGCCTCTGGCAGAGCGAGTTTTTCGATCCAGCCCGCGAGCTGCTGCGGAACGTCCCCATCCTCCCGGTCCTGGGCAACCACGACTATGGCGGGGGGCCGCCGTGGTTCTTCTATTTCTTCCAGCAGCCCCTGAGCCAGGGCTGGTTTGCCCTGACGTACGGCAACACCCGCTTCCTCGGGCTGGACACGAATGTCGGCTATTCGGCGGGCAGCCCGCAATACGACTGGCTGGTACAGGAGCTTCAATCCAGCGAATGTCGCACGGCGGCATGGCGCATCGTCATTCTCCATGACCCGCCCTTCACCGCGGCAGGACACTCCGACAATCCCACGGTGCAGAGCCAATTGGTCCCTCTCTTTGAGCAATATGGTGTGGACGCCGTTTTCGCCGGGCACAGTCACGCCTACGAGAGATACCTTCACCACGGCATCCCGTACATCGTCACCGGCGGCGGAGGCGCACCTCTCTATGATCTGGCGTTCGACCTGGCGCCGCCGCTGCGGCAATTTGGCCTCAGTGTCCACCATTACTGTATCGGGGACGTGGACCCCTCTGCCGGCACCCTCTCCCTCGCCGCCGTGGACCTCAGCGGGCGGATCTTCGACGCCATCCGGCTGTCGAAATCCCCGTAGATGTGCTACGGTGGCTCGATCTTTCCCACGCCTGGGTCTCTCACGGGCTTGCACCAGTAGTGCAGCGACCGGTCCTTTCTCACCAGGGTTGGATATCGGATATACCAGGGATAATGATGAATGGCGAACACCTGTCGCACTTCGACACCGAGCCCCGCCCGCCCCAGGAATTGCCTCAGCAGGCGATCGGAGAGATAGCAGACCCCGGTGCCGGCCGTGTTCGCCCCGAGTCGCCGGATCAGAGGGGCGGCTATCCGCGACGACGTGGCATAGTACAGCAGTCGGCCGGACAGGCTCTGGACAGGCCACCCATCCCAGATGTTCTCGATGATGGACAGCCGGCCGTGCGTCTTCAAAACGAGCGCACATTGCTCCAGAACACTCTGAATTAACCGCAGGGACTCACGGTAGCTGCCGGTGACCAGATGGTGCAACAGCCGATGAACGAAAACGAGATCAAAGGATTGGGCCCCGAGCACCTCGGCCAGATGCCAGGCGTCCACACGCTGAACGGTCTTGCGCGGATGCGGTTGATTTCGGGAAAGAAGGACCTCCGAATTATCACCCACGGTGGCACGGCAGGATGGATGACGCGCCAGGAGCGTGTCGGAAAATCGGCCCGCGCCACCCCCGAGATCCAGAAACCGTGCCTCCGAATGCTCCGCCAGATAGGGGGACAGAAGCACTTCGATCTGGTCCATCTGCATCCACACTTCAAAGTGTTTCTCGTCCCATTCGGATGAGTCGAAGGCCGTGGTCTGGTTGTCGGAGAGAATTCTGGGCCTGGATCTGTGTCCCATACGGATGAGTCACTTCAATCGGCCACGCGCAGCGGCGGGCCTACGCGGGACCGCGTCGTTGGTCCTGCCGTTTCCGGTGGTTTGCCTCCGGCCGGCGCATAGGGCGTGATCGGCAGAAGCGGCCGCGAACGGTCGCCGCGTGGCTCCTCGTCGCACACCGGTTCTCCAGATACAACGGCCTCTGCCCGCTCTGAGACGCCGCGCGCCGGGGGGTCTTTGCGGGCTGGGCCGCCGTCGGCGAAACGCGCCGACAGGAAGAGTCGGGGCAAGGCCAGAGCCGCTTTGAAGGCGATCCCCGCGTAGATCAGGGAGTTCACGGCCCACGAGCAGTCGCCCGCGAAATGCTTGCGGTGGAACAGGTACATGGCGCGGTAGAACTCAAAGCGGGTCTTGCGCCGGTTCGTGCTGCAGCCGATCCCCTTGTAGTGGAGGATGCGGGCGTCGGAATTATACATGACCTTCCAGCCCGCTCTCTGGGCCCTGATGCACCAGTCGATATCCTCGCCGAAAATCCAGAACTCCTCGTCGAGCCCTCCGATCTGGTCCACGACCTCCTTGCGGATGAGCAGGAAGGCCCCCGAGACGGCATCCACCTCGTGGGGCTGATCCGGATCGACGTACGTCAGGTTGTACTTGGCCATGACCTGACTGTTGGGAAACAGCCGGCTCAGGCCCGTCAGACGATAGAAGGCCACCCGGGGCGTCGGCAGGCTCCGCCGGCACGCCAGTTGCAACGAGCCGTCTTCGTTCTGCACGCGGCAGCCGGAGACCCCGACCTCGGAATGCTCGTCCATGAATTGCACCATCTTGTCGAGAGCGCCGTCCAGGATGAGCGTGTCCGGGTTCAGGAGCAGGATGAGGTCGGACCGGCACAGCGCAATCGCCTGGTTGTTCGCCCGGGTGAAGCCCACGTTCTCCCGGTTCTCGATCAGGTGAACATCCGGGAAGCTCTCCTTGAGCATCTGGACGCTGTCGTCGCGGGAGTGATTGTCAATCACCCAGATCTCGAACCGCGTTCGCGGGGTTTGCCGGTAGATGGATTCCAGGCAATCCTGCAGCAGCTTGCGCACGTTGAAGCTGATAATGACAATGGCCAGAGTGGATCGATTGTCCATAGAACGTCCTTCGCGTCGTCGGTCGAAGGGTCACCGTGCCGTGGCCTTTCAGGGTGCGGCGGCGGGCCCGACTCCTTTCAGAACAGTTTGCTCTTCCATGTCTCGGGGGTGTCCTCGTTGATGATCTCCAAATCGATGTGGTACTTGAACGGCCGGGTGCCCCGATGGCGGATGTATTCGACCATCGAGCGCAGGCCCTTCCGGAGCGTGACGTGGGCGTGGTAGCCCAGCAGACGCCGGGACTTCTCGGCGGAACAGTTGGCCAGCAGCACCTCCTGGGGGCGTCCTTTGACGTAGATGGGCTGAACATGGAAGTTCAGAATCTCGCCGATGGCGGCGGTCAGCTCATTGATCGTGATGAATTCGTCGTCCGGGCCGATGTTGATCACCTCTCGGCAGACCCGCTCGTGCGTCGCCAGCTTCTTGAGGATCTCCACATCGTCCTGCACGAAGCTGAAGCACCGTTTCTGATTGCCGTCGCCGTAGATGATGGGCTGGCGGCCCTGGAGCATCAGATTGATCATGATGCTGGCCACGTTGCGGTAGGGATCATCGTACTTCTGGCGGGGACCGATGACGTTGTGCGGGACCGCGATCACGTACTCCATGCCGTGGACAGCGGCCAGATTCTGCAGGAATAATTCGGCGCTGAGTTTGCCGATGCCGTAGGGGTCCTGGGGCTTGGGAGTCATCTCCTCCGTAAAAGGGGTCGTGTCCTGCCGGCCGTACCGCGCCATGCTCGAACAGAAGATGAACCGCCGCACGCGGTTCGCAATGGAAGCGGTGATCATCGAGACGCTGGCTTGAACGATGTTTTTCGTGACGAAAAACGGGCTGAAGACGCTCAGGCCCTCGTAGGGCGACGCCGCACAATGGTACACGACGTCGCAGCCGGCGACGATCTTGACGATCGAGTCGTAGTGGTTGCAGTCGCACTGGTGGAACTCCACCTCGCGGGGGACATTGTCGAGATAGCCGCCCGACAGGTTGTCACAGCCGGCGACCGCGTGGCCGTCCGCCAGAAAGGCGTCCGCCAAGTGACTGCCCAGGAATCCTGCAATTCCACTGATAAAGACCTTCATCCATACCTCCGGCGGGCCCTCACTCCATGCCGCACACGTCCGTTCCCCCGCTCCCGATCTTTGCCTCCAGCCTTGCTGCTCACCGTTTCTCCTCCGGCGGCGGCTCGCGACACGTCCTGTTGGAGCCACTTCAAGGCTCAGGGGCCCCCCGCGCGCGACCTCGTCCGAGGGCCCTCTCGTACACCTGGTACTGTTGGCGTGTTATTATACCGGCTTCGAAGAAATCTGCAATTCTTTTTCGCGCCGCGGCCCCCAGGTTTTGCACCCGGTCCTTCGGCAGGGTCAGGCATCTCAGCACGGTCGTGGCGAGCGCCTCGGCGTCACGGGACGGAACGATCCATCCAGTCCGGCCGGGAACCACGATCTCCGAAACCGCGCCCACATCCGTGGCCACGACGGGCACTTCCATCGCCATCGCCTCGAGCACCACGTTGGGACAGGACTCCCGGATCGAGGAGAGCACGAAAACGTCCAGAAGGGACAGAATGGCGGCCACATCATCTCGGAAACCTGCGAAGATCAGGTCGTCCTTCAGGCCCTGCGCCACGGCGAGCCGCCGCATCCGGTCCGCGTACGCCGGATCGGTGTTCAGCTCTCTGCCGACCACGAGGAATTTCGCGTTGGCCACCTCTTTTCTGATGCGCCGGGCGGCCTGGATGAAATAGGCGTGCCCTTTGAGGGGATTCAGATTGCCGATGATGCCGATCAAGGGCGCATCCGCCGGGACCCCCAACTCTCTGCGCAGCCGGGCTCGCGCCTCGGGGTCGCGTTGGGCCGGGTCGAAATCTTGCAGATTGATCCCGGGATAGAGCACAATGGTCTTGGCGCGGAGCTTCGGATCGGAGCCGGTCCGCAGCTCCCTGAGTTTCTCGCCCTGAACGATGACGGTCTGGGAAAGACGCCGGACCAGGCGCAGGAGCAGCCACTTCAGCGGTCGGGGCGGATGGTCGTTGTAGTGCCAGACCAGGGGGGTGCGGGTCAACCCCGCCGCCAGGGCCGGCACGAAGTTGGTGATCCCGTCGGCGTGGACGATGTCGATCTGGTGGGACCGGAGAAACCGGCGGATCCTCCACAGATTGGCGGGCAACCAGGTGCAAAAGGCGAGGAAGTTCCAGAGGGGATGGTGACGCATGAAGCACTGGATGTGCCGGCACACGAAGGAGCCGAAGTCGGCGGGACGCCACACATCCCGCGATTTACGCCCCAGCAGGAAGAAGGTTTCGACGCCGTAGTGCCGCAATTGTCGGCCCGTCGTCTGCGCCAGCCGGTGCGGCCCGCCGAACCGGCTGTCGAGGATGCAGTAGAGCACCCGGATCGGTGGCGGAGGTTCCGACGCGTCGTTCATGCGATATCCTTGCTCGAGGCAGCGTCCGGGATCTCATATCGGAACAGGAGAAAACCGAACAGGATCTGCAAGTAGATTTGGTTGGAGAACGGGAAGAAGTTGTAGAAGGAGAAAAGGACGAAAATCAGCAGGATCAGGTACAAGTTGAGGAAGGGCAGGCTCGTGCAGGCGTGGTGCCGAACCGTGACCAGGGCGCCGCCGAGCAGATAGGGCCCGAGCGCTACACCCCAGAGGCCGAAGTCCTCGTAGAAGCTGCGCAGGTAGGTGTACACGTTGGTCACGTAGGGGATCAGGACCTTGTCGCCGTAAATGGACAACTCGATCTCCGGGGCCAGATGGAACCGGCACAGCCACTTGTAGAGGGGAAAGAAGGTGTTCTGGCCCAGCCCGTAATCACCTCGGAAACCGGCGAGGAACTCATTGAGCGCCGCCAGCGGCGAGGCCATGTACCAATAGACATGGTACGCGAAGCCCTGCAGCCGATTGGCCTGGCCGTATTCGGCGCTCTTTCGCAACAACACGTCGATGACGAGGAACAGCGCGACGATCGCGATCATGGGTACGATCAGTTGGAGGTTCGAAGGGCGCCGTGGGACATCGGTAGGGTGGGCTGTGCCCACCAGCCAGCCTCCCTGCACGCGCCCACCCGGGGGGCCGGCCCACCCGCCGTGCTGCCAACCGTCCCGGGCGGACATGAAACAGTAGGCGAACACCAGAAACAGAATATTGGCCGTCATCTCGTAGCGGCTCAGGTGCAATAAGCCGATGGCTAGCGAGATCAGCAGGAAGGCGGCCAGGTAGACGTACCGCCGCCAAGTACGATCCCGATAGAGGAACAGGCCCAGCAGGACGAAACCCAGGGAGAAGATACTGTTCGTGAGCGACAGCAGCATGACGGTGGAGCTGGCCTGATACACGTTGGTGCCGATGAACTGGACGAGCCGCAGACGAAACACGGACGGGTGAGTCATCAGGTAGGACCAACTGGTGTTGAAGCGCGATGCCAGAAGCGCGAGACGGTAGAACTCCATCAGCAGGGCTGCTACACCCACAAGCAGCGTGATCTGCAGGGCGCGGACCAGGCGCCTCCTCGTGAGCGGCTTGACGCCTGCCAGAGCCGGGCCGTCCGCCGCATAAGGATCCGGCGTTAGGAATCCGGACGGACGGGACCGCGACGGCAGACGCTGGAACAGGGACCAGGTGAGATACCCGAGGGAGAACGTGACGAGGTTCAGCAGCAGCGTCTCGATCGTGAGCCGTTGGGGCTGGGGGAACATTCCGACCCACACCCCGCCCACGTAGAGAGTCATGGCCGTGCCCCAGACCAGGTAGAACAGACACAGCGGATTTACTAAGCACTGGGTCATGGCTGATAGTCTTCCCTTTTGCCCAGCCGTCCCGCCCACGCATCGCCGATGGCCCGCAGGACGAGAAGCAGGCCGCCTCGGCCGTGTCGCACGCCTCGGGCCAGGCTCAGGACAATGAGCTTGAGGTTCCGCAGGCGGGCCAGAGGGAAACGCCGATTGACGATCAACGCATTGCGAATGCCATAGTATTGCCTCCAATCGAATTGGGGCTCGCGGGACGGCGGATGGAAGACCTGGCTGTCCACGGCCGTATACAGGGGCAGCCGCGGGGCCGCGCGCCACAGGAAATCCTTTTCATCGCCCCAGAGAAAGAACTCCTTGTTGGGTAAGCCGATCTCGGCCACGGCTCGCGCCGGGACCAGGGTCCCGTTGAACGGGCAGATCCATCGGTAAAGACCGTCCTGGATTTTGTCCCGGACCTCCGAGAGCCGCCAGTGGTAGACGCCTCTCCTCCACGTGCCGTTCGGGGCTAATTCCTGCAACGGAAAGGCCAGGGTCTCGGGCTCCCCAACGCGATCGACCGCGCTGGGAGTCCCGCGGGCGGCCCCGTCGCGAACGAGGACCAGCGAATTCAGGAGGAAGCACTTCTCGCCGCGGCTTCGCAAGGTGTCCGCCTTTCGCAGGAGCACCTCCAGGGCATCGGGAGCGGTCCACACGTCATCGTCCATCAGCCACAGCCAGTCGAAGCCCGCCTCGACGGCCCGTTTCATGCCCTCGTGAAAGCCGCCGGCGCCGCCGGCGTTCTCCGACATGCGAAGGTAATGTACCTCCAGGTTGTGGCCGGGAGCGCTCGCCGCCGGAACGAGTCTGACCGTCTCGACGACTCCGCCCTCAGAACCTGCGAGGGGCGCGATCCAGTCCCTGTCGAGCAGGACGTCGTACGTGCCATCCGTGGAGCGATTGTCGATGATGTAGAGGGCGTCCAGAGGACGGCTTTGCCTCCGGAGGGAGTCCAGGCACTGACCGAGCAGGTCCTTCCGGTTGTAGGTCACCACGACCGCTGCGATTGTCTCCCCGGCTCGTGACATGTTCAGACACCACCCAAAATGGCGCGGCGGACCGTCGCCGCAGTTCCTATGTTCATCGCTGGTCAGTCTATCAAGAAAACGCGTCCCGTCCATTGCCTGGACGGCGATTCACCCCCGGAGAAAGCTCCGTGTGCCCGCGGCGGCCGAACACATCCAGGCCCTTCCTGTGCAGGGTGATGACGATGGCGGTGGTGGCGACGATCTCCGTTGTTAACGAGGCCGCCGCGACCCCAAGGTGCTGGAACGGGCCCGCCAGCAGAACCGCCAGGAGGACATTCAGAATCCCCACCAGGGTCAGGATCTTTGTCAAGAGCGCCTGGAGACCGAAATTGACCAGGATCTGCACGCCGAGGAGGTTGGCCATGATGGTGAGGAACGGCAAGGGCGAGAGAATGCGGATCACTTCTGCGCCCCCCGCGAATTCCTCGTGCATGACGAGGGCCGCCAGAGATGGGGCAGCCAGGAAGAGCCCGACCGACAGCAGCAGCGTGACGGCCCCGGCCAGCTTGGCCACCCGGGCGGTGAACCGCAGAGCCGCGGGCCGGGATTGGGATGCCAGCCGGCCCACGTGGGGGAAGATCGCTTGCGCCAGGGGGACCAGAAGACCGTCCGCCACCGCCCGGACAATCTTGTCGCCGGCGGCATAGTAGGCCACGAAGGCGGGATCCGTGAGCAGACCCAGGATCACGATGTTGGTCGTCGTATAGAGCGTCACGGCCATTCTGGAGAGGAACAGGTGCCAGCCGTGGGCCAGTTCCCGCCGCAATGCCCCGACGGGGGGAAACCGGAAACGCACGGGAAAGAGGTACAGGGCCAGGATCAGTCCCCCTACTCCAATCAGGATTGTGCCCGCCGACTGGAGCAAGGGAGCATACAGGTAGTCATCCGGGCTATGGATGAAAACGAACACGCTGACGATGACGAGGGTTTTGGCCGTGACGTTGAGCAACGGGATGTATTTCATCCGCTCCAGGCCCTGGAACAGCCAGATCGGGAACAGCCACATGCCGAGGACGTTCCCAAAGGACAGGTAGTAGACCGCCCAATCGGCCCGGAGTTGGGGAACGGCGAACACGAGCAGCGAGAGGATCAGAAAGCTCAGGACCACCAGCAGGGCCTTCAGGAGCAGGACACAGGAGAAAACCTCGGAGACCCTTTGCGAATCGTCCCGGTGGAGGGAGATCTCCCGCGTCGCGGAGAGGCTGAAGCCATAGTCGGTCAGGATCAGGAAATACACGGTGATCGCGCGGGCCATCTCGGTCAGGCCGTACTTCGAAGGCCCCAGGACCGGGAACAGATAAGGCAGGATGATCAGCGGCGCCAGATAGTTGGCGAACTGGACGATGGAAAGCGAAAAGAAATTACCGAGGACCCTGCGCCCATCCGAGGGGGGAGGCGTACCGGCGTTTTCGGGCAACACGGTCATCCCGGGCTCTGATCCGGGGCCGTCGTTACCGAGGGGGGGCTCGGAGGGACGCGGGGCGATGGTGCCGGCCTCTGCCCGGACGGGCCCACGGCCAATGTGCCGCGCAAGTCACGCTGATGCTCCCGTACCACCGCCACCAACGTCATGAGCATCAGGCCCAGGACGAACGTCAGGGCCCCGTACTTCACCGCGCCCTTGGACATCGGGTAGACGATGGGTTTCTCACCGGCCCGCGTGTTCAGCAAGGCCAGGTTCTCCGTGTTGTGGATGCAGGAGCGGAGATGGTCGCTGAGCGAGGGCTCCCGGCACGCACGCAACTGCTCGCCCAGGTATTGGAGATACTGCTGGGCCGTGTAGTAGGTCAACAAGCGTTCTTCGATCTTCACGAGCAGTTGATTGTCGAGGTCCAGCGCGTGCAGGTAAAAGCCGTGTCTCTCCTGGTTGCTGCTGAGAGTCTCCTGTAGCTCGACGATTTTCGATTGGGACGCCCGGATTTGATAGGACAGGGGCAGGAAGCTGTAGGGGTCGTACTTCTCCGTATCGCTGAGCGCCTTCTGCAGCTCGACGGCCTTCGAGGGCACGATCCGGGTGGAGTAGAGCGACGGCAGAAGGTCCCGGCCTTTCTCCGTTCCGCCGAACTGCAAGACGACCGTGTCCCCGGAGGCCCCGGCGTCCTCCAGGGCCTTGAACTTCGCCAGCTTCGCTTGTTCTTTCCCGAGGTCCATCGAGAGCTTGAAGCGCTGGTCCTCGATCTCGGCCGCATTCTTCCGCAGGTCCTGCTGAGACTTCTTGAGATAATTGCGGATGTCGTAGAGGGGCAGAACGCTCTCGATGTTGCCCGTCACGACCGCCGCGGCCCGCGTCACCTCCTCCGGCGAGTTGCCCCAGATCTTGACGGACAGGAGCTTGGCCCGGAAGGAGCTGATCTTCTCCGAGGTGCAGGGGTCGGTGGTTTGGAGCCGCTTGGGATACATCGGCGTGACCTCGAACCGGATCAACCCCTCGTAAGCCTGCTGTGTCCGCGCTTTCCCCAGTTGCTGCACATAGTGGGTCAGCCCCTGCTCCTGCAGGCGGCCAACCATTTTATCGAGATTCTCCTGGCTGTAGAAGCGTCGCTGGAAGACGCCGTACTCGTTCTCCGAGAGCGGCCGCTCGTAGACATACGTGATCGTATACTGGCGCGGCCCCAGGCCCAAGATGCCGACAACCAGCAAAGTCGGCAGGAGCGAGCCCAGGAGGACCAGCTTCTGGTGTTCCCAGAGCAGGGCCAGAAGGTGTACCAGCGCCGGCTCACGATACAGGGGCCTCTCCAGCCCCTGGTCACGGGACTGCGTCTGCGGCGCCGCGATGTGCTGTGGTTCGTCCATCCGGGAACCCACTATAGGAAGGGGTCACGCGACTGTCAAGTTGCGACCCAAATCTGCCGTGGCAACTTCACACGCGGCTCTGAAGAGCCGATATCCCTATCGGCGGCCGGTGCGGTGTGGACGCGCGGCGGCCATCCATCGCGGAGAAACACAGTGGAGTCGCGATATTTTCGGACCGGTCGGCCGGCGACGTACATGCTTGCGCTTGCCATCCGGGTCCGGTGACGATATAATTGATACAGATTATAGGACGTCCCAGATAACCTGTGGGTGGGTTCAGCCATGAGAAGCCAATCGAAGTGCAGCAGGTACGAGGTAGTCGGGGTGGAGTCTGAGTTGGGGTCGAGCCGAGCCACGGTGGCGCGCGACGGGAGGCGTAACCTATGGCCTCTCGGGTCGTGTCGGCCCACGCGATATGGACTTTTGACGCTACTTGTCGCTGCTCTGCTCATCGCGATCCCCGCGCAGGTCGCCGCGGCGAAGTCCGTGTATGTCATTGCCAATATCGACGGCACGCCGGACGGTGTCCCCATCCAGGCCTACAAAATCGCGTCGTGGGGCGGGCTGACCTTTCAAGCCGAATACTGGATGCCCTTCCGGGGGGTGGGCGCGGTCGGATTGGCGATGGATCCCGAGGCTGAGCGCCTCTTCGTCACGTACGAGGGCTCCAATGTGCTCACGGTGTTTCACCCGGCGACCCCGCGAACCGTGGACAGCGCCAAGGTCGAAGGCGCCGCCAATCTGGCGGGCGCCGTGTATGACCAGAGCAAAGAACTGCTGTACTGCATGGATCGCGGTACCCCCATGCTCTATGCCTACCGGTGGGACCCGACCAAGAAGGGACTCGTCGCGGCACCGGGTTCGCCCTTCCGCCTGGCGGGTGCGCAAGCGTTCGGTATCGCCTTGGACGAGACCAAGGGCGAACTCTATGTGGGCGCCAACGCCAGACTCGTGCGGGTCTACAGCACTTCGGATTGGCGTCTGGTCAGGACTATTACAGTCAGTGGCAGAGCGCTCAGCGTGGCGGTCGATCCGGTCCGGGGATATCTCTATTTCGGCGGAAGCTACCCCGTCCTGGAGAATGTCTATCTGACCCAGTACAACCTGGCCAACAATACGGAGCGTCGGCAGTTGATCGACTATGACGCGGTCGTCATGGGACTCGGCGTGGATCTGGACACCGGCTTCGTTTTCGTCTCCACGGGAGCGAACGGCGTACCCGGCGGAGATCAGTTGCGCGTGTATGATTCCAGCCTTCACCAGATCGACTTCGTGGAGAACGTCGGCAATCCCACGGGCCTGGTGGTCCCGAACAAATCCGTCTCGTACGACCCGTTGCGTCTGACCAAAACGATCCTGATGCCGGCCGAAACCGCCGCCTTGGCCAGTGCGGATCACCCGGCGGTTACGATTGGCGATGAAGTCTTTTACGCCATCGACTTTGACGAGGACGACCAGCCTTTGACCAATGTCTCCGTGGTCGACACGCTCCCGGTCGAACTCGCGTTCGTACGGGCGGTCGGCGACGGCGTGTACGGCCACTATGATCGCCAGACACACAGTTACACCTGGTTGAACCCCCCGCGCTCCGTAGGCCGCACCACGCACCTGGAGTTCGTCGGCCGGGTTGAGCCAGGCACGCCGGCGGGTCGGACGTTCACCAACACCGCCACCCTGTCCGCCGACCGGAGGCCCTCGACCACGGCGACGGCGACGGCTGTCACCGTGGCTCCGAAGACCTACAAGCCGCTCCGGCTGGTCAAAACCCTGGTGGGCGGAGGCGGCACGATGCTCGCGTCGGCTAATGCCGGAGACGAGCTTACCTATCGGCTCACGTTCGACAACAGCGATAATAATTTCACGGCGAAGAATGTTCGCCTGATCGACACGTTGCCCTCCGACGTGGACTTTGTCCGCGCCAGCGACGACGGGCTCTTCGGCCACTACGACCCTCTCACCCACACGTATTCGTGGACGTATCCGCAATTGGCCTCGGGCGAGAGCAATACGGTCGAGTTAGTCGTCCGGCTGGACGCGGGCGTGGCCGGAGGCGCCAGAATCACCAACAACGCCATGATCGAAAGCGACGACACGCCGCTCGCCCAGACTACGGTCGACGTGATCGTGACCAGTTATGCCCCGCTACGCCTCCAGAAGACGCTCGTTCGCGGCGCTCTGGGGCAGACCGATGCCCGGGGCCGATCCCAGGTGGAAGCGGGCGCTACCCTCACCTACATGATTTCCTTCAGCAATCCGCCCACCAATCAGACGGCGACGGAGGTCTCCGTCGTCGATGCCCTGCCGCGCGAAGTGCGCTTCGTCAGTGCCGATGGCGACCGCGCGTTCGGGTCCTATGATCCCAACACGCACACGTACACCTGGCGCTACCCGTCTCTCAAACCAGGCCAGGAACAGGGCCTGAACGTGGTGGTGCATGTGAAGGAGGACACGCGGCTCGGCACCGTGATCAGCAACTCCGCCTCGATTGCTGCCAAGCAGACGCCCCAGACGACCACCAGCCTCGAGGTGGTCACGGCGGCGGCCACGGCCCCGCGGCCGCTGCGGGTGGTCAAAACCGTGCTCGGCGCCGCCGGAGGCGATTCCCAGACGCCGGTGTCCGTGAAAGCCGGCGAGGAGATCACCTATCGGATTATCTTCGACACCAAGGACAACCAATCGCCGCTGGCGAACGTCCGTCTCACCGACCAGTTGCCCCAGGAGGTCACCTTCGTGCGCGCCACCGGGGACCGGCTGTTCGGCCAGTACGAGCCCGTCAGCCACACGTACACGTGGTCCTACCCGCAACTGGCGCCGAACGAGACCTATTTTGTCGATGTGGTGGTCCAACTGGACAGCAAGGCGGCCGGGGGCACGACCATCACCAATACCGTGACGGCCGTGAGCCAAGGTACGTCGGCGGTGACGGCACGCCTGGATGTGACGGTGGTCAATCCCAGCTACCCCGTGCTCTCGCTGCGAAAGACCCTCGTCAGCGGCGGCACCGGACAACGGGACAACCTGGGTCGGGCGTACGTGAACGCGGGCGCGGTGCTGACGTACGCGCTCCGTTTCAGCAATCCGCTCACGAATAAGACCGTGGCGGACGTCTCTCTCGTGGACACCCTGCCCCGGGAAGTGAGTTTCGTTCGTGCCGACGGCGACCGCAGCTTCGGGTCGTATGACCCCGCCACGCACACCTACACCTGGCGCTACCCCTCGCTGGCGCCGGGCGCGGAGCAATCCGTGAACTTGGTGGTGCAGGTGAACGAGAAGGCGGACCCGAATACGGTGATCACCAATTCGGCCTCCATCATCTCTCAGGGGACGGCGACGACGAGGACCCGTAGCGATATCGTGGTCGTGGTCGCTCCCATTACGAGCGTGCAGGGCCAGATGTACTTCAAGCCCGACCACATCTACCGGAACAGTTCCACCACCAAAGAGGATCTGATGGTGGTGGTTCACCTGCCGGAAGGCATCGGCAAGGACGCGATCAGCGAATCGTCGTTGGAGCTGAACCCGGGCCGTGTCGTGGCCACGGGCCAGGTCATCTTCGGTACCAGTACACAGGGCAAGGTCTTGTGCTTCTTCGCCGTGGACCCGATCCTCGCGGCCACGCAGGGCTACGGCCAATTCCTCCTGATAGTGACCGGCCGACTCCGGGATGGACGCTCCTTCTCTTGCGAGCGCTCGATCTGGATCCTCAAGTTCGGCGGACTATAACTCTTTCCATTGCCTGATGTTAGAGTCGGAGCCCGCGATAAGACAGGCAGAGCGATCTCCTGTCTTTTCGCGGGCTCCCCGCATTACGGAGAAGGGGGGCCATCTTCCCTCACCACGACGGGTACGTCGGCATCCGCTCCCGCC
Source organism: uncultured Pirellulales bacterium (assembly GCA_964354535.1). Taxonomy (GTDB): domain Bacteria; phylum Planctomycetota; class Phycisphaerae; order Sedimentisphaerales; family Anaerobacaceae; genus PLanc-01. Next base: position 10,799 of record CAYHAJ010000505.1, on the reverse strand, counting down.
GGTTCGCGATGAATGTCGCTGAGGGTGGCCTTGCTGACGCTGTGCAGCCAGAGGGCCGAGCGCTGGTACTGAGCGAAGACGTCGTTGGGGATCAGGACCCGCAGGCCATTCACGGTCAGACCGTCAATGTTCGCGAGCGCGAGGTAAGAAGGTTTACGAGCGAAAACCGTTTCCCGGCGGTCCTCGGTCTTCTCGGTTCTGCCGCCGACGTGTTTCTTGCGCTTCGCGTAGTCGGCCGCTCGATCGACGCGCATCGTGACATTCCGCAGGGAGACGTTCTCGATCCGGCCGCTGGTCATCCCCTGGATCAGGATGCCGTTGTCGCTGAGAATGGAGATGTCGGAGAAGCTCAGGTCGCGGATCTTGCCCACGCGTGAGTCCGCGCGACGCTTCTCGATGTCCACGAAAATGGGATAGATCGAGTCCTTCAGGGATTCGGTGGCCAACTCCGGCTGGCGGGTCGTTTCGATGGTGCAATGGGAGAAGCTGATGCGCTCGGCAGTGCCGCCGTCTTTGAGGAACAGGCCGATCCCGACGGTCGAATTGCGGATTACGCAGTTGCTCACCAGGATGTTACGAAAGTCACTGGGCGATTCCGTTCCGATCTTGACCGCTGTGGCAATCGACTCCAGGACGCAGTTCGTCACGACGATGTCCTCGCAAGGCTTACCCTCACGGGTCTTGCATACGATACAGTCATCGCCCGCCACGATCCAGCAGTTGGAAATCCACACGCGTCGACACGAAACCGGATTGATCCCGTCGGCATTGACGCGATAGTAATTGTTCAGAATCCGGATGCCGTCAATCACTACATCCTCGCAGCGCTCCAGGTCGAGCGTCCAACTGTCACTGTGGCGGATGGTGAGGTCCCGCACGACGACGTTCGTGCAGCCCGTGAATCGTAGAATGCCAACACGCCAGTCCGGCCGGGGCCGGTTATCGCCACGTTTGCGCTGCAGGTCTTCCTGACCCGTCCCGTGGATGGTCCCCCGGCCCTCAATCGTGACATTGTTCTGGTCCTGGGCCAGCAGAAAGGTGTTGCCCCGCCGGTAGTGCGCTTTGTCCGAGCTGACCCACAGGGTGGCGCCCGCCTCAAGGTGCAGCGCTACATTGCTGCGGAGTTGCAGTTGGCCGCACCGGTAATCGCCGGCGGGCACGTACACCATCCCGCCGCCTGCCTGTGCGGCGTTGTCTATGGCTTTCTGAATGACAACCGCGTCATTCGTCACCTTGTCGGCCTGCGCCCCGAGCGCATTGACGTCCCACACCCGTGCCCAACACGGCAGGGTCATCAAGAGGACGCTCAGAGACGTGACGGCACAGAGGCGGCTGGAATTGCCCATATCTTCTCCTTGTAGACCATGAGGGGCATTATACGAAAAGAGAATCGCGATGCCTACGCTCGTTGAGATTGCCGCAGGACCGCCGGATAGATGTCGCTCGGGTGGTGACAGATCTCGTCAGGCCTGGCGGCCGCGATTTCTTCGAGGCTGCCGAAGCCGTAGGTGACGCCGATGCTGCGCGTGCCGTTGGCCCGGCCGGATTCGACGTCGCGCGCCCGGTCCCCGATCATGATGGTGCGGCGCGGATCGAGGGTACGTTCGCCGAGAATGAAGGCGACGAGCTCGCACTTCTCGTCGAACCGGCCGTCGAGCTCGGGGCCGTAGATGTCGATGAAGAAGTGGTCCAGGCCGAAGTGTTGGATGATCCGGTCCGCGTAGACCGTCGGCTTGGACGTGACGACATAGAGCGGGTAGCCGTCGTCATGCAACCGCTGCAGCAACTCTGGGACCCCGGGGTATACTTCATTCTCAAAGAGTCCGACGGTCTCGTACCGCTCGCGATAATAGTCGATGGCGGTCTCGACCAGAGGGCTGTCGTCGGTGCCGAGCAGACGAGGAAAGGTCCACCGCAGCGGCGGACCGATGTAGTGCTGCAATTCGGATTTGCCCGGGTACGGCCGGCCGAGACACTGCAGCGCGTGCTGGACCGACTTGGTGATCCCCTCGCTGGGATCGCTCAGGGTGCCGTCCAGATCGAAGAACAAAGTCAGCGGTTTCTGCGTCGAATCCATCATTCCAAAACCACGCGAACAGGGACTATCACCCCGGCGCTCCAAGGCCAAAGGCGAAAGCTCGCCATTGTCCGTGCTTCCCGCGGGAAGTCAAGGCTCAAGTCGGGAGTCCGATGCTTGATGCTTGCGGGAGAGCGCGCAGTTTCCTATGGCCCCTCTCACGCCCGTTCGAGTGCATCGAGAAGGATATGGCCGGTGGTGTGGAGTTCTTCGGTCAGTGCGGCGAGGGCTTCCAAGCTCGGGGCGGATTCGACCTTGCGCAGAATGTCGGTCAACTCCACCGTCCCGTCGAGGGTGTCGAGGTCGTTGTTCTGCATCGTGGTCAGGAGGTGCCGGAGCCGGTTCGCCAATCGTCGGCGAAAGAAATCCAGGCCTGTGTTGTGGAGGACGCCGGCCTGGCAGGCGGGCTCGAACTCGTGAAAGGCGGTGCAGGCCTTTTGGAGATAAAGCAGAACCATGCCCCGCGCTGGGTTTCCTTCGGCGAGAATCCGCGCCCATTGGAACTCCTCGTTGCGCCAGTGCTCGTCCTCAACGGTTGTCCGGTATTCGATGTCGCGCATTGTTGCCCTCCAGGGCAAGTCCCATGCCCAGCATGGTTACACCCAGACCTCTCACCCCCAGGACCTGCTCACGGTGCCGATGCCTGTCCCCGGCCGTCATTGTATCTTTGAACCGCCAATCGCCCGCCATCCCGATAACCATCCTGCCGCGTTACGGCGCCCACGAGGAAGGTCATCGATGACAACAAGCTCTCAGCATACCCGAAGCGACGCCTGCCGCCAACCGCGAGTATTGCGGCGGTTCGCCGCGTGGCCAACAGGGTTTGCACTCGCCATCGGCCTCGATTATACTACCGTGTTCACAAGTCGAATGCCGGCCGGATTTCCAGAGGAGATCACAGCTCATGGAATGTCAGAAGTCGAAGAATCTGAAGAACTGCGGTTGTACGTACCCCGGGTGCAACAACAAGGGCATCTGCTGCGAGTGCCTGAGCTATCACCTGGCCTCGAAGCAGCTCCCCGGCTGCTGCTTCCCGCCCGATGCGGAGAAGACCTACGACCGTAGCTTCAAGGCGTTCGCCACCGCCTGGAAACTCTGATCGCAGAATCACGGTCAGAGGCGGCCTGTGGTCTTCACCCGAGCCGGTTCCCTGTTCGTGATGGGATGAGAGTCCGTCTTCGTCCGCAACTTGCGGGCCCTGGCCAGAGCAAGCCTGGGTCCGCTACGCGGCACTTGCGTCGCCAACCGCGGCAGGATAGCATCAATCTCCGTCAAGTCGAAATGGTTGGGAAAGAACATGCCGATGGCAAACAGGAGAAGATCATGGCTGAACTGAAGGGCAGCAAGACCGAGCAGAACCTCAAGGACGCCTTTGCCGGCGAATCCCAGGCCCGCAACAAGTACACGTATTTCGCCTCCGTGGCCAAGAAGGAGGGCTACGAGCAGATCGCCGCCATCTTTCTGGAGACGGCCGAGCAGGAGAAGGAGCACGCCAAGCTGCACCTGAAGCTGCTGGAAGGCATCGGCGACACGCCGGCCAACCTGAAGGAAGCCGCCGGCGGCGAGAACCACGAATGGACCGGCATGTACCCCGGCATGGCGAAGGTCGCGCGGCAGGAGGGCTTCGACGAGGTCGCTCGCCTGTTCGACGGCCTGGCGAAGATCGAGAAGGAGCACGAACAGCGGTATCAGAGACTGCTGGAGAACCTCCAGTCCGGCCGGGTCTTCGCCAAGCCGCAGCGCGTGCGCTGGCGCTGCCGCAACTGCGGGTTCGTCCACGAAGGCGAGAAGGCGGTGCAGATGTGCCCCGTCTGCAAGCACCCGCAGGCGTATTTCGAGATGGTCGCGGATGGCTTCTGAGCATGACGGCGGGTAGGTTGGAAAGGGGGAAACCATGAAAGCAAAAGTGTTGGTGGTCTACTATTCCCTGTATGGACACGTCTACCGCTTGGTGGAAGCGGCGGCCGAAGGCGTGCGCTCGGTGCCCGATGTGGAAGCGACTGTGCGGCGCGTCCCGGAGACGCTGCCCCCGGAGGTCATCCAGAAAATGGGCGCGACCGAAGCCCAGAAACAGCAGGCCGGCGTCCCCTTGTGCACCGTGGATGAGCTCCCGACGTACGACGGCATCATCTTCGGTGCGCCCACCCGTTTCGGGTGTGTCTGCGGCCAGATGCGGCAATTCCTCGACGCGACGGGGAAGTTGTGGGCGAAAGGTGCCTTGGTCGGCAAAGTGGGCAGCGTTCTCACCAGCAGCGCCACACAACATGGAGGCCAGGAATCCACGATTCTGGGTCTTCATACGACGCTCCTGCATCATGGCATGGTAATTGCCGGCCTGCCCTATGCCTTCCAGGGCCAGATGACCCTGGGGGAGATTGCCGGCTGTTCCCCCTACGGCGCCTCCACCATCGCAGGGCCGGACGGCAAACGCCTGCCGAGCGAGAACGAGTTGGCCGGCGCCAAATACCAGGGCGAATACGTGGCCAAGCTCGTGAAGAAGCTGGTCGCGTGACTCGTTGACAGACGGAAGGAGTCCGCTGGCCTACTGGGGTGGCGTGGGCAGCTTGAGGAAGCCCTGATGCCGGAGCCAATTGGCGCAGGCTTGCGTCCACGTCGAGCACGGATGGTCCACCGGGCGGACACCGAAGTCGTGGGCGGCGGTGGCGCAAACGTGCAACTCCGCCGGGACGCCGGCTTTCCGCAGGGCAAGGTAGAATAGTACGCTATGCTCGGGCGGACTGATGATATCGGCCCCGCCGTGCACGAGGAAGATCGGTGGTGTCCCCGCCGGGATGCTCAGGCCGGGCGCGACCTCGTCCTTGTCCTTCGCCTTGAGGTAGCCCGAATAGGCCGCGATGGCGAAGTCGGGCCGGCAACTTGTTTTGTCCAGGTCGTCGACCGGCTGGTAGGTCTTCTTCTTGAAGCTCGTCGCGGCTGCAATCGCCAGATGCCCGCCCGCCGAGAAACCCACCATGCCGATCTGTTGCGGTTGGATGCCCCAGTCCCTGGCCTTGCTCCGCACGAGACGGACGGCCCGCTGCGCATCCTGGAGCGGCCGCCGGGCGGGCTCGCCCTTGATCTCATCGGGCCGGCGCGGCACGCGGTACTTGAGAATGATCCCGGTCACGCCAATCGAGTTCAGCCACGCGGCCACCTCCTCGCCTTCCAGTTGCCAGTAGAGGTCCCAGTACCCGCCGCCGGGACAAATCAACACCGCAGTCCCGGTGTCCTTGTCCTTTGCCGGCCGATAGATCGTGAGCGTCGGCTTGGTGACATTGGTCACGAGCCGAGTCGATTCCATGACCTCAACCTGCTTATGGTCCAGCTTCGGCGACATCCGGACCATCTCCGCGCCGATGGTGCCAGGCTCCTCCGGAGCCTTCCCCGGCCAAACCTCAACTACCAGCGGCTTCTCCGCCCCAACGGCCGGGCACGTTACGCACATCGACATAACCAAAGAAACCATCAACGCAGGTCGCATAACCAAATGATCCTCCTTTCCTCCCTCATGAAGTAGAGTGTGTCTGGAGTCTACGGAAAGACTTGATGATCTCACGCCTGAGGTTTCTCTCCACTCGTCCTCTCACGGTCCGGCCGATAGATGTACGGACCTGTATACCAAACAGACGTGCCTGGACTCGGGCAAATGGCTTCAGGTGCACCAGCATACGTATAACCCAGGAATCAAAGGGCAGGAAATATTGGGCTTTCTCCGCATAAGCGAGACGAACAGGGAGATGACTCGAGTATCCGTCACTGCATGTTGTCTGTAGTAGGCATCGTCTTCTGAATAGCCCCGCTCTCCAATGAACTACCTCGCAGCAAGCTGCGAGGTATCGAAACAATCGGCTTACCGCTTCCACGCGGCAAGCCGCGGGGAATGAACCCGAATGATTCAATTGCGGTTACCTCGACCTCACGGAATCCCACATTGACTATTTCGATATCAAGTACTTCTGGCGGCAATGCCTGTGCGCCTGTCCATACAGTAAAGTGATGCGCAGCCCTAAGACGGAGTTTCACCCCTGTCTGTCGAGTCGCCAGATAAAGGGAGGTAACAACAGCCGCCACAGAACCCAATGCCGCGAGCCAAGGTGCAAAGGAGTTCACGAACTTCCAAGTCTCTACTGTGTTTGGGTCCATCGTCATGAAGGCAGCGCGTCCCTCCTGGAATGCCGGGAACGTGTCCTATCACCCCCGGGTGTATATCAGCTAACCGCTCTTTATGCCCGTCAACCGCAGATCGGCACTTACCGGCAGCTCGAACAGGTCTGTTCGCAGGAGCCGAGTCGAGAAGAACGGCACCTCCAAGTTCTCGACCTCACCGGTGTCAGGATTGAGCCTGGCGACAATTTCATCCGGCAATTCCTCCGATTCCTGCTCCGCATAGGGCGGGCACTTGTCGATGTGGAGGATGTCGGCCTCCCGGTCGTACTTGAATGTCAGCTTCGCTTCCATTCGACTTCACCCTTGGCGAGTTGTTGGTTGGTCGGATCAGCAGGCCCCATCCGCCGTAGCCTGGATCGTGTCGCTATGCCGTCTTTTGGGTTAACAGGTCTTTATCGAACTCCAACCTATAAGATAGGATCGTCCTCAAGTCGATCTTTTTGGAAGCGTCCAGGATCTCTATGCCGACGATCTGGCCGTGTGAAGTTGTGTCCAAGTTGACGCCCTCTGTGATTTCCACGACCCCTTCCGGAGGTCCATCCCCCAACTCCAAGTACAAAGCATCGACTTCGTCATCATAGCGTACCCTCATGGGGTCCGTCCTTTCTTCAAAGGATAACTGGCTATCACAGTCAATGTCCAGCTTCTTGTCCGTTTCCATGTTTCAAATGCGATTCCTTGATGTGAAGAACGGCGCTGAACCGGGTGGCCATGGCAGGCGAGAGGCTCCGCCGGCCGCGCTCGTAGTCGCTGACCATGTTCTGCCGGAGGCCGAGCTTCTTGGCCAACTGGCCCTGCGTCAGTCCGGCCTTGAGCCGCGCCCCGGCGAGAAGATTGCCGATGCGGTTCTTCTCCATCTGCTTCCAGAATTCGGTCTCTTCCACAGGAATGGAATCCTCGCCATCCTCGGTAGGGAGAACCGACAATTCGTACTTCTTCCGAATCCAGGCGACGAGTTCCTCGACTTGATCTCCCTGGATCGACAACTCAATATGGGGCTTTTTCACGAGAGCCAACATAGTACACCTCGATGACAATCTCATCTTTCTGGCATGTCCAACATGCCACATACCGATACGTCAGATGGCAGTGGAAGCGACCCGGTCCGAGGGAAGAGAAGTTCGGCCAACCCTTTTGAATGGGACCGTCTGCCTGCAAGTCCGTGACGAGCAAGAACAGCAATTGCTGCACGTTCTTGGGTAGTCGGTCCAGCCCACGAGCCACTTTCTTTCGAATTCGTACCTCGTATGCCATATAGTTATAATATAACTGGACGGAAGATGTGCGTCAAGTAATATCCCGTGAAGCCATCAAATGAATCATAGTCGCAACCAAACTGCCGCGTTCTGACTGCGGATCTTCTCTTTGTCGATCTCGGTTGCGGCCATTACTTCCAGCTTCACCAGCGCGGGGTCGGGATAGTTGAAGGGCATCCCGGTGCCGAACATCAGGCGGTCGGCGCCCAGGTTGGCGATGAGTTGGCCGATCTCGTTCGCCAGCACGGCACTCAGGCGGGATAGCTCGATGGCGTAGTTCGCCGGCAGGCCGTTGTTCTTTTTCCCCAGGGGCGACCCGGTGTAGCCGAGGCCGTTGAGCAGGAGGAAACGTGACTTCGGATGGGCCTTCACCAGTTCGACGATCTCGGTCAGTGGGATGTCGGGGATGTTCAGCAACCAGCTCCGCTGGCGGTTGTCCTCCACACGCATGGGGATGGAAATGACCATGCCCCGCTCTGTCGCGGCATTGACCAAGTCCCGGCAGCAGGGGTCGGAGAGGCTGTAGTTGTGCCACTTGGGATAGAGGCGCAGGCCCGTCATGCCGAACTGCTCGCAGCAGATCTTCAAGTCGTCCTGCCAGCCGGCGTAGAACGGGTTGATGACGGCAAACGGAATCAGCCGGTCGCGATGACGACAGACTTCTTCCATCATCTCCTCGTTGCCCGCCTGGGCGTTGCGGTACGTGATCGCGGCGGCGCTGGAGACGATTGCTTTGTCGATCTTCTTGGCGTCCATGAGCGCCAGCAGCGAGTCGGCTGTGTTGTGCCGCAGCCGCCGGAACGCGAAATGGCCGAGATAGGCATTGACGTCGATCATCATGCTTTCCGCCTCCCCAGGAGTCTGGTCATATTCCCGCCCAGGATCTTCTCTTTGTCCGAGGCGCTCAGGTCCGCCCCGCGGATCTTGCCGACCCCCGCCGTCATGGACGAGTCGCAGCCGAACACGACCCGATCCACGCCGACCACGGCGACCGCCATCTCCACCGTGTCGGCGTCCGTGACGCTGCCGCTGGTGTCGAGCATCAGGTTCGGCGCATGTCGTGCGGCCTTGACCGCCCACTCCCAATCGCCACCGCCACCGATATGAGCGCAGATGAGCATGGCCTCCGGATACCGGCGGGCCAGTTCTGCCAGGTGCCCGCTGTCGGACATATGCGGCTGGTCCTCCACGAAGTAATGGGAGTGCCCCGCATGGTGCAGGATCGGCACCCCCAGCTCGATCGCCAGCTCCACGATGGGAAAGACCACCGGCTCGGTGCAGGTGTGCTCGTTGTACAGCTTGATGCCGATGAACCCGCGTTCCTCAACACAGCGGCGGACTTCCTCCACCGCCTCCTTTCCGCAGCCCGGATTGACATAGCAGTAGCCCAGCAGCCGGCCGGGAAACCGCCGGATCGCGTCGGCCAGCCACTGGTTGCACTCGCGAAACCCCGCAGCCGTCGCCGGCCGCTTCGGCGTGAGAATCGAGCAGGACAGTTGGTCGATCCCCAGCTTATCCGCCGCCTCAATGAGCTTGCGATCATCCGCTTCCCACGTCGCCCGGCTGTGATGCGTCAGGTGCGCGTGACAATCGATGACCTTGCCTGTGGGACACGGACCGCTCGACGCGCCGGACGCAGCCTGCTCTGCGGCCACACCGCGCCTCGGTGACAGTGTCATCGCTCCCAGTGCGACGCCCGCCGAGCCTTTCAGAATCGTTCGCCGTGAGACGCGCCGCTGAGGTTTAGGGAAATTCGAGGTTGTCTGGTGGATAGCCATTTCGGTAGCTCCTTCATGTAGCCGCGACAATCTTACCCATGTCCCCCAGGTTCTTCAATGCCGTCGGCACTCGGGTGCCGGTCAAAGGTGCCACCGGCATGCGGGGGTGGATTCCGGCTCCATGGCATCGGCCTGACCCCGGAGACCCGGAAATTGGCTTTGTTTCGCGCGAAAGGTCTCTCCGGCTGCGCTGGCAGCCTTGCCAGCCGCAACCCATGCCTGGCTGGCTCGGAGTCGAGTAGGCGAGGAGGTTGCCCTCCTCGCCCCTCACGGACCCGGACGTGCGGATTTCCCGCATCCGGTTCTTCATCTGGTAGGTTCGCTCAAGGACTCCATCCGAAGGTATGAACGATTCGTGGCGCCGGCAGGACCAGCCGCTGGAGCAGCGCCGTGAATTTCGCCCACGTCAGGCGACGCAGGCCGTTGCGGCGTTTGAGCCACTTATGCCAAATGCGACGCACCTGGTAAGCGAAGTTCCCGAGGCTCCGGGCGTTGCCGAGTATGCCATAGTGGGCATAATGGCCCCGCAGAAGCTGGCACAGGTACTGATGTTGCTGACGCAGCAAGGCATGGCGATGCCGCCGGCAGTACTGCTGCACGTGCCGCAAGGCACGGGCCAAGCGTCGCGGGGCGGTTTTCCGCAGCACGATCCAGGCTCCCCGCCGGGAACGTTTCCACAGATGCGTGAAGCCCAGGAAGTCGAACGTGCTGGCCGTCGGTCCGCCGGAGGCGTCGTCGCGGTCCCGCTCCACGCGGAAGTCCACGAGACGCGTCTTGGTCGGATGCAGCGTCAGGCCGTACTTGGCCAGCCGCTTTTCCAGAACCACGCGAACCCGCTCGGCGTCCTCGCGGTGCTCGAACACACCGACCACATCGTCGGCAAAACGGACCATGCGGCACCGGCCCCGCAGTCGCGGGACCACGTCACGCTGGAACCAGGCATCCAGGACATAGTGCAGAAAGACATTCGCCAGCAGCGGGGAAAGAACCCCGCCCTGGGGTGTGCCTTCTGCCGGGATCGTCCGGATTCCCTCTTCCAGGACGCCGGCCTTAAGCCACTTGTCGATGAGTCTTCGGACGAGACCGTCCTTGACCCGCTGGTCCAGCGCCGCCCGCGACTGCCGATGATCGATGGTCCCGAAGTAGTTCGAGAGGTCCAGATCCAGTATCCATCGGCCGTTCCTTCCCTGAATGTCATGGCGCAAGGCCTCCAGGGCCTGGTGGGGCGAGCGACCGGGACGGAATCCGTAGGAGCGGTCCAGAAAGTCCTGCTCGTAGATCGGTTCCAGGAGCATTACGACCGCCCGCTGGGCGATCTTGTCCTCATACGTCGGAATCCCTAACCCGCATATTTCATCGGGGTCGGTAAACCCTGCGGACGGCCGAATTCACGACAGGATGTGACCAAATATGATTTCCCGGCCGCCCTCGGCGCACACCACCCCCTTACCCCCCACCCGGCACCAGGATTTTCCCCGCGTCAGCCGGGCGCCGGGCAACGCCCCGGCAAAGCACGCAAAC
>CAYHAJ010000504.1:0-11512 GCA_964354535.1 uncultured Pirellulales bacterium | reverse complement strand
CTCCTGTGCGCGCAAGGAATTGCAGTTTCATGGTGTCGAAGATGGGTCTACGTCTTCGCGTGCCGCAGACAGGGCTCGGCAGTGCGGAACAAGTAGCCCGCTCGCCTGCGAGAATCGGTATCTACACACACACACACACACACACACACACTCTCTCTCTCTCTCTCTCTTGAGCCGCCCGCCGCCCTCGCCGTCCAGTCGGCCTGAGTACCTACGCATTTCCTTCGCGATGGCGTGAAGCCACCTGTTCATATCGGAAAGTGAGGAGCCACCATGAGACCTATCGGAGCACGCCCATACCAGAGTTCATCCATGTTGCTGATCGTTCTTGTCGTCATCCTTGGCTTGGCCTTGCCTGCCTTCGGTGAGGACTGCTACACCTTTGTTCAAAAATGGGACATTGCATCCACTGGTATCGCAGGATTCGCACCTTACGGTATAGCCAAAGACGCGTCTGGGAACATCTATGTTGCGGACACCGTCAATTGCCGTATTCACAAGTTCAGTGGTGACGGCGCGAAGATCACAGACTGGGGCGGCTTTGGCGTGGGCGATGGACACTTCGACGACGGTCCCTACGCCGTTGCGATTGGGTCGTCTGGTGACGCCTATGTCGCAGACCACCGTAATAGCCGTGTCCAGTTGTTCAGGAGCGCTGACGGAATGCTTTATCAGTATGTCTCCACGTTCTGCCAATCGGGTGGGGAACCTGTCAGTCTCAGTGATCCGGCTGGGATTGGCATCGACCCTGCGGGATATGTCTACGTGAGTGAGCATCTGGGTCATCGGGTTCAGAAATTCAGCGCAAGCGGCTTCCTACAGGGGACTCTTGATCTGAGCGGTATGCAACTCATCAGGCCAACTGGGGTAGCAGCAGATTCATTAGGTTACGTATACGTGGCTGACACTTTCAACAGCCGGATAGTAAAGTCCAGTGAAGCGGGCACTGCCACCGGTTGGTGGGGTGGTTGCGACGCCGCTCCCGATAACGGCCTCCATCCGGCCGACGGAAAAGGGCATTGGCACCCTCCGAACAGCGGTCACAACCCGCGACCTGGCAGTGGGGACGGCGAGCTTGATCACCCTGGTGGGATTGCGGTGGACTCCGCAGATTGCGTCTACGTCACGGACAACTGGAACGCGCGAGTCCAAAAGTTCACTGGTGGAGGACAGCACATCACTTCCTTTGGACAGTATGGCAGCGCGGAAGGGCAATTCAACGGCCCGACAGGCATCGTGGTCGATTCGGAAGGAAGCATATATGTTGCCGATTGGTACAACAATCGAGTCCAGAAGTTCGCGCCCGTGAACCGACCGCCAGTGGCGAACGCAGGCCCTGACCAGACTATCGAATGCTGTTGCCAGCAAGGGGGAACACACGTGACGCTTGATGGCAGCGGCTCGTCTGACCCGGACGGGGACCCACTGACCTACAAATGGATCGGGCCGTTTCAAGGCGGTGATGTCGGCGTCGGGGGCGTCAATCCGACGGTCAAGCTCGTGCCCGGCTGTCGTGACTCCTACGAAATAACGCTCGTGGTCAATGATGGAAAGCAGGACTCGCCCCCGGATACGGTGCGAATCACGGTTCAGGATACGACGGCGCCTTCGCTGACCTGTCCGGAGGATATCACGGTGGTAGCCCAGAGTCCAAGCGGAGTGCCGGCATCGGACCCTGCCATTGTCGCATTCCTTGAGGGGGCCTCTGCGAGCGATAACTGCGATCCCGCGCCGGTCATCAGCCACGATGCTCCGGACCAGTTCCCTCTGGGCAGCACTACGGTTACATTCACGGCCACCGATGCTTCCTCGAACACGTCAACCAGTCAGGCGACAGTCATGGTGATCGTAGAGGACTTCTATCTTCACGGAGTCGCTCCGAGCCTGACCCTGGACAGCGTCGTTCCGACGGGTACGACAGCAAAGTACAAAGATTCACCCCGCGTTAACAGGATTGCCTACCAGGAGATTGGAACGTGGACGTATGCGGTTCCAGCAGGGATGCGCCTGCAAGTAGATTCTGTGACGAATCTTCGGGTGTGGGTCGGCTTGAAGAATAGTGACGACCAGGGAACCTACTTCGACATCCGTGCCGAACTGCTCAAGAACGACACCACCGTCGCTTCGGGTGAGGTTACGAACGTCCAGGGTATCACGCGGAATCCGGATAAGGCAAAGGAAGTGGTTCTCGACTTTGGCGTCGTCCCCACGGCCGAATTCAACCCCGGCGACGTTCTGTCCCTGAGAATCCTGACGAAGGTGACAGACGTGGGCGGCCACAACAGTGCGGTCGGGCTACGTCTGTACTACGATTCGGTCAGCCGGTCCTCCCGGTTCAGGGCCAGTTCCAGCCAGTAGTTGCCGACACGTCAGAGAGGGCACCGACGCAGTAGGCAGGGACTCGCAGGGTGTGCTGTACGCACCGACGGTCCGGTTGGAGCGACCGGAGCGGTGTGCCGAGCACACCCTGCATTTTGTCAGACCGTCACCGAGGAGCCGCAACGGAATCATAGCGTGCACGGATTTCCGGAGCGGAGAGGGGGCGGTTGTAGAGACGCACGTCGTCGAGCAGACCGTTGAGGAAGGTGACGGGCCCCAGAGCGCCTCGGGCACCGATGGTGAAAGGGTAATCCGTGTCATCTTGCGGGGCACCAGTGCCGATGTCCTGGGTGGTGTAGAGGACCTCCGCGCCATTGTGATAAAGGCGGGTGGTGTTTGTCGCCCGGCTCCAGGTCATGGCGATGTGCTGCCATTCGTTCAACAGGATCGTGTTATTCGCGCTGTGGGAATAGGCGTGGGTCCCGGTATAGCGGATTCGGCCGTCGAGGGTTCGGTTTGTGCCTTCCGAGTAGAGACGTCTATCGCCGTCCCCCTTGTCGAGGACGTGCCAGTGCGAGTTTGCGCGAGCGTAGATCCAGGCAGCCATCGTGAGGCCCTGCAAGTTGTCCAGGCCTGCATCTCGTGGGATCTGGGCATAGTCGTTCACTCCGTCGAATGCCAGCGCCTGACCGATCTTGCCCGGAACCCACGCGGCGCCGAAGATCGTGCCGTGGTGACCGTAGGGCGACGAATCGGCGGCGCTTGTCCCTCGGCCCTCATCCAATTTCCAGTAGCCCAGCAGGTCGGCACCAGGGGGCGGTTGGGAGACCGCGATGACGAGCGAAATTGATCGCGGCGATTCGTTCCCCGCCGCATCGTAGGCGGCCACTTCGTAGGTGTAGTTTGCACCGGGCTGGACGTTGGCATCGTCAAACGCCGGCGTCGGCGCAAAGCCGATGCGGACCCCATCGCGGTAGATCTTGTACCCGGCCACACCCACATTATCGGTGGCGGGGTTCCATGTCAGCGTGATCTGGGCGAGCGTGGTTTGTTTCGCGGTGAGTTGCGCGGGGGCGGAGGGCGGCTGCTTGTCGGATAGCACGGGTTTGCTGTACACCGTCAGAACGCCCGCTTGCGGAATGGCGGCGGTGACGGCCTGGCCCGCGTAGAGGGTCTGGTCCGGCAGGTCCACGTCATAGGCAGCGGCTGTCGTGTACTTGATGCCGTACGTCCCGGCGGGCAGGCCGCCGAGCGTGAACGGGCCGCCGGAGCTGCATTTGACGACGACCGCGTAATCACCATCAGCGTTGATGAAGGCCACCGGGTCGAAGGCGGGCTGTTGGGACGCCGCTTCGATGCGCACGGCCCCGGGTCGAACGAACTTGTAATACTGGCGGAGGAACTTCGTCGCGCCGCCGAGCAAGACCCGTGGCTGCGCGGGATTCGTGGTGTCGATCTGGTAGAGCGACATGGCCGAGTTGAGGGCGCCGCCGATTACGCCTTGCTCCCAGGCGGAGTTGTTGCCAACTTTGAGGTCCTCGTGCAATGTGGCGTAGCCGTTGCTGCTGCTCCACCATTCGAGCATAGCGGTATCGATGTGGTTCTGCTGGGCCCGGGTGGCAATCGCCTGCAAGTTCGCGAGCGAGACGCCCCCGTAGCGGTGATAGGAGAACTCCTGCAGCACCGGCAGGACGCCGGGGACGGCAATCATCTGGTCGAACCAGGTGACGGCGTTGCCCATGTTCGTATTGGAGGGCGCGACAAATGCCGGTTCGAAACCGGCCTGCTTTAGCCGGTCGGCCGCCGCTACCGTCGCCTGTCCGAGCAATTTCCCGTTCCACTGCGACACGTTGTCGGGCTCGAGCAGGACCTCCCACAGGTCGGGGACCCAATTGTATTTCTCCTTTAGGTGCAGGTAGGTAGCCAGGACAAACTCCGCGTATTCCGCGGGATTGTTGTGGAGGTAGACCCCGGTGGTGATCTGACCCGTGAAGGCCACATAGTTGACGTTCACGATCAGCTTCTCGCCCTTGGCCGCCAGAAGGCTCCGCAAAGGATTGACAATGCGGTCTATCGCGTTATCCATCTCGGCGAAGTGATACCCCGAGGCGTTCAGGGTCTGCGGGTCCGCATTGTCATTGACGGTCGCGTACCGGCGGCTGCGCCACGTCTGGTAATCGATCTTGCCAGCTTGGTAATCGGACCAGTTGTCACTGCTATTCTCGACGCCGCTGCGGACCTCCAGTCGAACGCGATTGATGCCGAGGTCGTTGACGGCCAGATCGAACAGCGTCTCCTTGAAATTGGGAAAAGCCGGGTCCGTAGGCTCCAGGGCAAGCGCGACGGCCTCCCAGCCGGTGATGGTCTGGTAGCTTCTGCTCGAATCCAAAGTGATCGTGGCGGCACGCGAAAATTTGGCCACGATGCAGTCGCCGTTGCCGTAACCACCGCTCCCCCCGGCGAAGCTGCTTTGATAGGCGTTCCTGGGGGGCCAGCCGGGCCCGTCACTGGCCCCCGTTACGTAGAGGCTTCCGTCGCTGGCCAGGAAACCGGAGCGGCCGTTGTCGTTGGCCGGTCCGCCGAGGTAGGTGGCATAGAGCAGCCGGCTGAAATCCGCCGAGAGGACAGCGAGGACGGCCTCGGAGCCGCCATGATTCTTGGCCTGGTACGCGTCGGCCGTCAGGGGGAAGTCCAGCGACTTTGTCTCGCCGGTGACGAAGACGTTGCCTTGGGCATCCACGTAAACGCCATCGACATTTTCGCTGTCACTACCGCCGATCCGTGTGCTGGCCAGCAGGGCACCGGTAGGAGAGAGCTTGGAGACGGCCCAGTCCGTGGCGCCGGCGGGAGCCTTCTGGAATATCCCCCGAGTGAGCGGGTAATTGGGGGAAGGTGTCGGGATGGCGGCGTAGGCGTTGCCCTGATCGTCGAGGGCCAGATTGTGGGTGCTGATCCATTCATTGCCGGAGCCGCCGAGATAAGTGCTGTAAATGAGGGTGGAGCCATCGGGTGACAGGCAGGTGACGAAGAAATCGACCTCGCCATTGTAGGTCCCGTCATGTGCGCCGGCGGTCGTGGGGAAATCCGTCGAGAACGTCGAGCTGCCCAGGTAGACCTTGCCATCGCGACCGACACGGATGGAAGCCGCGTTGTTGTCGTCGCCCGACCCGCCCAGCCACGTGGCCCACAGAACCTTAGAGCCATCGTTGGCAACTTTGATCGCACCGGAGTCTGTACCGCCCCGGGGCGTCTTCTGGAACCCATTGGCGAACCAACTGCTGAAGGGCAAGGAGCCTGTATTGGGAAAGCCCAGGGGGAGGTAGATGTCGCCCTGGGCGTCGAGGGCAATGTCCCGGCAAAGCTGTGCCACGCCGACGTAGCTGGCCCACACGAGTTTCGACCCATTCGGCGAAAGCTTGGCCACGAAGCCATTCTGGAATCCACCGTATCCGCCGCCGTTGTAGCCCTGGAAGGTGGGTTGGAAGACGCCGGGCGTGATGGGGAAGCCTCTGCCCGCCCGTCCGGCCACATATACGTAGCCCTGGGCGTCCACCTCGATGCCGTAGGCCCGGTCATAACCGGGGCTACCGAGGTACGTGGACCAGATCAGCCGGCCGTCCGGCCCGAACTTGCATACGAAGGCGTCACATTCTTCTCCCGAAGTGTCCCCGAGATTGAACGTTCGGTCGTAGGCCCCCGGTGTGGTGGGGAAGTCATGGGACGCTGTCCCTCCGCAGATGTAGACATTGCCTTGGGCGTCGGCAAAGACATCCCGAGCATGCTCCCAGGCGGTCCCGCCGATGTAGGTCGAGAAAGACAAATCATAGGGTTCTCCCGCCGACAGGGGCCGGGCGAGCAGGAACGCGCCCAGAGTTCCCAGCAAAAGGAATGCCATGCAGCGTCCCCACGTGTCACGCCGGTGAAAGGGGGGACCTGAAGAAGCCGCACTGTGGACCAATGGGCCACCGCAGACACAGAGCAGAGGGAATCCTGCCATTCGTGTGAACCTCCAAAACACAAGCAAGATGCCGGAATCGTCTCGTCTGTTCTGTAGAATCACTTCCTTACCGGGGGCAGATTAGGCAATTCCTTGGTGACAACATGGGCCTTGGGATAACGGTGAACGGTGCGTTCTTTGCCGGTGCTCATGTGACTACCGGCCGACGAGGCTGTAGAGGAGCACGACAAGCACCATCAGGGTGGCCACGACATAGAGGCGGTCGCGTTCCAGGGCGAAGGCGATCACGGAGAAGATGACGCGCAGGATCGGTGTGGCGATCAGCACCAGCAGGCCCAATTGGATGATGCCACAACTGTTCACAGCCTGGATGTTCCGCACCACGCCCAAGAGGTTGCCGGAACGCGTCGAGGCCGCGTGAAAGGTGTGATAGTGGGGAGCAGCGGAACGGTTCTGGACGAGATAGAGTATACCGCCGACCCCACCTATCCACACGAGTACCGTAGACAGCAGCACGCTCATATCCGTCTCGGTCAAGCTACGCCGTCATCGTTGGCTCTTGTTCTGTTCTTCCTGGGGGACTCTCTTGTCGGCCTTGAGTGGACTTGGCGACCGCCCAGCGGAATTTCGCCGAGGCGCTGCGGGGATTTGACCGGATTTCCTGGGCTCCGGGTGTAATGACCTCTTCGGCCGCCGCCGTGTACACGCTGGTGCGGACTCCCTCGCGGAACGCCTGCTTGACGAGGCGGTCTTCCCCGCTGTGAAAGCTGATGATCCCGATGCGGCCGCCCGGCCGCAGGCAGTAGGGGGCCACCCGCAGCAATTGGCGTAAGGCGCCGAGCTCGTCGTTGACGAAGATGCGCAGAGCCTGGAAGGTAAGAGCGGCCGGGTGCAGGGAGCCGGACGTGGCAGCGCGGCGCTGGCGACGCCAAACCTTCGGGTCCAGGCCCTTGGCCGCGAACACTACTTGGACGAGTTGCGTGGTCCGTGTGATCGGCTCGACGGCCCGCCGGGCCACGATCTGCCGGGCGATCCGGTGATGGTCCGGCTCATCGGCCAATTCCCATAGCATTTTGGCCAGTTCGTCTTCCGACAGACTGTTGAGCACATCGGTGCCGGTGCGCTTCAGCCGGTCGTCCATACGCATATCGAGCGGCCCCTCGTGCTTGTAGCTCATCCCGCGCTCCGGATTGTCGATTTGCATGCTTGAAACCCCGAGGTCGGCGAAGAGGATGTCGCAGCCCTCGAGGTTTTCCTGACCCAGCACCTTGGCAATCCCCCCGAAATTGCTGCGATGGAAACTCACCGGCACGTCTGTCTGTCCCAGCCTCGCGCGGGTGCGCTCCAGCTCGGCGGCATCGACGTCCAGGCCGATCAGCTTGCCGCCCGGTGCGATCCGCTTGAGGAACTCACGGGCATGTCCGCCATAGCCGAGGGTACAATCGACCACGACATCGCCCGGCCCGGGTTGCAGGCACGCCATAACTTCTCCCACCAGGATGGGCACATGCGCCCCGGCCGGCGTAGCGCCCTTGTCCCGCAGATGGGCCTCCATCTCCGGGTACGCCGCGAGATTATGCTCCTTGTACTTCTGCGTGTAGTTCTTCGGGTGCGTCCCACGATAGCGGGGCCGCCGTCGATGCTTCTGCGGCGGTGGCCCACTGTCGCCCGACCGGTCCAATTCGCTCATCGAAGCTCCGTGCTAAACCACCACAGTTTTGCGGTTCCTCATCCTACTCGCTCGCTCGGCATTTCCGTGCCGCATACGCCGGCTCATTCTCGCGGCCGGCTCGACCAAATGCAAACAAAGCTCATAATCTTCGGACCTGCGGCTATCGCCGACTGGTCATCGAAACAGTGGACAACGACACGCGGATCGCGTAGGATGTGCCGCCGTCGGGCCGCGTTGGTTCCAGCGGAACTGGAATATTGTCCGGGGCCCGATGATCGGGTGACAATGTTTAAGGAGATCGTATCATGTCACACGTGAAGGTGCCGTGTCTGCCGGTAGTGGTTGTTCTGACGCTGTCCTGCTCCGTTTTTGCGTCGAAGGGGCCTGCTCGGTCCTACGTATCGGGGAACTATTTCCTGACCCTCGACGGGGTTCAATGCGGGTTCGTCAAGAGCGTCGATGGCGGCGCGATCAGCGCCGAAGTCATCAACGAGCCCGCCGGGCCGAGCTACTTCGTCAAGAAGCATATCGGCCAGCCGAAATACCAGGAGTTCGAGGTGCAGGTGGGCTTCAGCATGACCAAGAAGATCTATGAGTGGATCGCCGCATCCTGGTCGATGGCCCGCCCGCGCGCCAATGGCAGCGTGGTCGCGCTGGACTACAAACTGCAGCCCCAGTCGGAGCGGCAGTTCTTCAACGCGCTGCTCACGGAGACAACGATCCCGGCGATGGACGGCTCCAGCAAGGAACCGGCCTACATGACGGTGAGATTTGCCCCGGAGGTCATCCGCATGGTAAAGCCCGGTAGTAGTGCCAAGGCCGGGTATGGCGAATACGGCAAGAACGAGCAGAAGATATTCCTGCCCAGCAATTTCAGGCTGGAGATCGCCGGCCTGGACTGCACGAAAGTCAACAAAATCGACTCGTTCACGGTGAAGCAGACGAGCGCCACGGACCAGATCGGCGACAAACGCGACCAACTTAAGGAGCCGGGCAAGCTCGAGTTCCCGAACCTCAAGATCACCCTCGCCGAGGTGACGGCCCAGTCGTGGATCGACTGGCACGAGAACTTCGTCATCCAGGGCAACAATGCCGAGGACAAAGAGAAGAATGGGTCTCTCACGTTTCTTTCCCCGAATGGGAAGGACGAGTTGTTGACTATCCGGTTCTTTAATATTGGGATTATCCGGGTGCAGTCCGATAAGGCCGAGGCCAACGCCGATCAGATCAAACGCGTCGAGGTCGAGCTGTACGTGGAGCGGATGGTGTTCGAGCACAAGGCGCAGAGCGCCGATGCCGACACGACGGGAACGACGCCTGCTGTGCCCGTGCAGAACCCGACTCCCGCCGCGCCCAGGAGTCTGAAACGCGCGGGCTGATCCCGCAGCGGTCCGGAGCACCAGGCAGGGGAGAACCGGCTATGAACGCGACAAGGAGGATGTGGCGCTTCATCGCTCTGGCGATTCTCGGTCTCTCCCTTGCGGTCCACGCGCAGACGCAGCCGGCGACGCTATCGGCGAATGCCGTCACGCTGGACCGGATCCGCATGCGCGACCCGTGCATCCTGGCGGATGCGGCGTCGAAGACCTACTACCTGATCGGTTCGGCCGGCCGCAGTGTGCGGGCGTACACCGGCACCGACCTGACGACTTGGCAGGGGCCCCAGACCATCTTCACGCCGCCGCAGGACATTTGGGGTGACATCCCGGTCGTCGGTATTTGGGCGCCGGAGCTGCACGCCTACCGAGGCAAGTACTACCTGTTCCTGACCTTCGACACCCGCCATCTGCTCGCCGAGCAATGGCGCAACTGGCTGCCCCGCGTGACGCGCGGCTCGCAGGTGCTCGTGGCCAAGGCCCCGACCGGCCCGTTCCAGTCTTTCCAGAACCGCTCGACGCTGCCGCCCGACATGATGACGCTGGACGGCACGCTCTGGGTCGAGGACGGCGTGCCCTACATGGTCTTTTGTCACGAATGGGTCCAGATCAAGAACGGCACGGTCGAGCATATCCGTCTGAAGGACGATCTCTCGGAAACGATCGGCGAGCCCACGCGGCTCTTCGACGGCAGTGACGCCCCCTGGAATCGGAAATCTGCGCAGCACGGCTCCCACGTCACGGATGCTCCCTTTCTCCACAAGGGCAAGACCGGCAAGCTCTATGTGCTCTGGGCCGGCTTCAGCAAGACCGGCTACACTGAGGGCATCGCCATCTCCGCCTCGGGCAAGCTGGCGGGCCCCTGGACCCAGCAGGCCGAGCCGCTGTACACCAAAGACGGTGGCCACGGCATGCTCTTCACCGCGTTCGACGGCCGGCTCATGATGGTCCTGCACGGTCCAAACGGCCGCGACGCGCGCCCGCACCTCTTCGAAATGCAGGACACCGGCGAAACCCTTAAAGTTGTCAAAGAACTCACCGCCGCCGAACCTTAGCCGAACGGCGGTCGTTTGTCGTGTGCTCGTAAGAGCATATCCCAAGAAACGCCTTACGGCGTCACTACAAACGAAGACGAGCTGCGCCACTGACGGCCGTTCATATGGATACGGTGCCCGCCCGGGCGGCTTCGTCAGTGTACTGTGTGCCCAGTTCTTCCTTGAGTCGCTGGACCCAGGACTCGATCCGGCCGGGCGTACGCCCCGGCTCGTTGTCCTCGTCCAGGGCCAGGCCGACGAGTCGCCCGTCCACCTCGGCCGCGGAGGCCTCGTAGTTGTAGTCATCCTTGGGCCAGGTCCCAATCACCGACGCGCCCGTGGGCTTGACCTTGTCGTAGAGCAAGCCCATGCCGTCGACGAAGTGGTCGGGATAGCGCTTTTGGTCCCCCAAGCCGAAGAAGGCGATTTTCTTGCCTGCCAGGGCCTGTGGGGTGAGCTGGTCCTCGAAAACCGCCCATTCGTCCTGAAGGCCACCCCAGTGCCAGGTGGACGTGCCGAGGATCAGGACGTCATACTTCTTGAGGTCCGCCGGCGACGCCCGCCGGACATCGACAATCTCCACCTGCCCGGGGCCGAACGCCTTCTGGATGAGCTCCGCGACCTTCAACGTGCTGCCGGTGGTGCTCCCGTAGAACAAGCCGATCTTGGCCATGACTCTCTCCTTCTCCAAAAGCTCAGGACGCCTCGCCCCGTCGGCGACCCTGCCGCACCGATCGGGGCTCGGCGTCTCGACCTGTACGCAACCCAAGCGACCCGGTTCAAGCAGCCCACCAAACACGGACTGCCCGTTGGCAGGTTGAAGGGTAAAGTCTGAAGTCGGAAGGCTCGGAGGACTCGAAGCCGGCTTCTGCAGCTACAAACTTGAGACTTCACACTTGACGCTCCTGGGCCAATTGGCTTTGTTTTGCCGAACCCAAAACCCGCCAGCAATTGTCATAACCCTTTTCCTGGTAAGGCGTTATCGTCTAATCAGACCCGCGGGAAATTGGCTTTGTTTGACGCCTGCGACAAAAGTCGCAGTGTCACGGAATTTGCGATAAATACTGATTGTGTATGGATTTATGTTAGTTTTTGACTTGACATGGCAAACGCAGGGATTATCCTGTAAGTCGTTATCACCCCAGGACTTGGA
>CAYHAJ010000503.1:0-8175 GCA_964354535.1 uncultured Pirellulales bacterium | reverse complement strand
GCACGCGATCCCAGCCGCTGAGAACCCCCGTGACCTCCTGGTGATACTTCTGTATAAAAGCGTCCATGGCGTTGCTCCTGGGGAACGCTACGGTTCGGTCAAAGCCATAGCGTACCCGAAAGGGCAACGCCTTTCACCCCCTTGGGTCGCGCCCGCCAAGACCAGCGTGGCGAAGGGTTCCTACCGAATCGGACGAAGGCAGGGGCCAGCGAGCCGGAGGCCAAGCCGTGGGTCAAAACCACCGGATGATCCGAACGCCTCGACGGCTTGGCGGCCGGCTTGCAGGCCCCGGGGACGGAGGGCTTTGCCTTCTGGAATCCGCCGAGTCATCGCCCCCTCGAAGGATCCGGCGGATCGTTAGCGAAAGGACGCCGGGCACAGCGCCAGCCTCCTCACCTCTTTGGTTGCGGCCGAAGGCCGCGCTGGGCAATTTGACAGCCTTCGGGAGCGTCGATATAGTGTCGGTGGAAATCGGCCCGGCGCGGCCGTCGCACTTCTATTCTGAAAGGGGATACGATGAAGAGGGTCATTGTCAAAACCTGCCCCAAGACCGGCAAACAATTCCACGTCCCACAGCGAGGTTGGCCCACCTTATTGCTGCCTATCACAGGTCTGGTCGCCCTGGTCTGGTTCCTGGTCAGGGTCGTTCCCAAGCCGAGCCGGGCGACATATCCCTGCCAGCGGATGGCGGCGCCCCTGGCGAGCGCCTTTGTGATATGGATTCTCGGCCTGGTTGGCTCCACGATGTTCTGCCGCCGGGCCAGATTCCTGCTGGACCGGTCCCGGTACGTGTTGGCCGCAATTTGCGCGATGGCCGCAGTCGGTATTCTCTGGGGCGCGATCAGTGCCACTGAAGACAACCCCGTTGCGGCAGCCTTCTCTCCGAGCGAGCCGGTAAACAGCCCGATGGGCGTGGCCCAGGGGATCAACCCCGGCCGGGTCGTTTGGGTCCACGACGCCGATGCTACCAGTTGGGACGGCTCGACCGGCAACTGGTGGGACGACAAGAACACCGACCCCAAGATCGTCGATGGCATGGTGTCCTCGGCCCTCCAGAAACTGACAGGTCAGTCCAGCGACTCCCAGGCTTGGGACGCCCTGTTCGGGCACTTCAATAAGACGCACGGCTTCGGCGACGCCGGCTATCAGAAACCCGAGAAGGTCATCGTCAAGATCAACATGAACCAGGAACGCGGCGGCGACTGGAAACCCGACCACGGCATGCCCAGCCCGCAGTTTGTCCACGCGGTCGTGCGCCAGCTTATCAAGGCTGCGGGCGTCCCCGGCTCGGCGATCACGATCTACGACGCCACGCGCTACGTCGGTGACCCCATCTACCAGAGGATCAAAGGCGATGCCGACCCCGAGTTGCAGAAGGTCGCATTCGTGGTAGCGCCCAAGAACGCCAAGGACGGCCGGATCGCCGCCGCGCACGATACTGCCAAGCCCCTCAAGACCAAGGCCGGCACCGTCTACCTGCCGACCTGTCTCACCGAGGCCAAGTACCTGATCAACCTGGCCCTGCTCCGGGGCCATACCCTGTGCGGCGTTACCCTCTGCGCCAAGAACCACTTCGGCACGACCTACTTCGAGAAGGAAGGCTGGACGCCCAGTCCGCTGCACGAGAGCAGCAGCCGCAAGAACCCGATGGGCTCCTACAACTGCTTGGTGGATCTCAACGGCCACCAGCAGACCGGCGGCAAGACGCTCCTCTACCTGATCGACGGTCTGTGCACCTCCAAGAACCAGACTGCCACCGTGATGCGCTTCGCCTCGTTCGGCAACGACTGGTTCTCCAGCATCCTGGCCTCGCAGGACCTGGTGGCCATCGACTCCGTGGGCCTGGATTTCCTGCGCCACGAGCAAGCCGTCGGTTCGGTCATGGTAGACGTCACGGGCAACCCCGACAACTACCTGCACGAGGCCGCCCAGGCAAACAAGGCCCCCTCGGGCACCGCTTACGACCCGGAAGGCGACGGCAAAACCCTCGACAGCATGGGCGTTCACGAGCACTGGAACAACCCGAAGGACCGGAAGTATTCGCGCAACCTCGGGACGGGCAATGGAATCGAGTTGGTCCAAGCCCGTTAGGATTGGTGGGACATCAATGCCCCGAAGAACGACGCTCATCGCCGCGGTGTGGATGTTTTGTGCGCCTGCCGGCCTGTCCGGGCAAACACCCGCGCCGACAGCGTCGGGAAGCTTCCGGGTCGATCTGCCGCCGCACCGGTTCGCCGGCGACTTGCGGCCCGCTTCGCCCTTCGGGATCAACACGGCCTTGCGGCCCGGCGCTGCGGACCTGGAGGCGCGGCTGCGTTTGATGCAGGAGGCCGGGATCAAGTGGGGCCGACAGGACTTCACCTGGCGACAGATCGAACGCGAGCCGGGGTCCTACGACTGGAAGGCTTACGATGAGTTGGTGGAGGCATGCCGGGCCCACGGACTGATCTTGTTCGGTAACCTGGCTTATGCCCCCTCATTTCACGACCCTCTCACCCCGGAGGGCATCAAAGCCTACTGTGCCTTCGCCCAGGCGGCGGTGAAGCGGTACAAAGGCAAGATCGATCATTGGCAAATCTGGAACGAGCCGAATGGCGGTTTCTGGAAAGGCACGCCCCAGCAGTACGCACTGTTGCTTGCGGCGGCCGGCCACGCGATCCACGAGGCCAATCCCGACGCGAAAGTCCTCGGCTTGAATATGGCCTTCTGCGACATTCGGTGGGCTGAGACGATCCTGAAGGCTGTGCCGTATGACTGCTTCGACATCGCCTGCTTCCATCCCTACCGGCCGCCCTCCGCACCGGAAGAGCATTTCGACTGGTGGGAGTTGGATCAGTACGTCAAAAGCTGGCACAAGCACGACCTGGACGCGAACTATCCGCTCATTCGCATGAGTTTCCCGGAGCAGACCCAAGAACTGGTCAAAGTCATGGCCCGGTTCGGCAAGCCCAAGCCCCTCTGGATCACCGAGATCTGCTGGAACACGCACATCCACCCCTACGGGACATCGGAGCTGCGGCAGGCCGACCTGCTGGTGCGCTTCCACGTGCTGGCGCTAGCGTCGGCCCGGGTGGAGAAAGTGTTCTGGTGGACCCTGAAGGATGGCGGCACCCGGCAATTCGACCAGGCGGACATGGTCGGCCTGATCCGCGCGGATCTGACGCCGAAATATGCTTACTACGCCTTCGCATGGATGACCCGGATGCTCGAAGGGAAGAGACTGTTGCGAAGCGATTGCTCCGGCCCGGAGACCTACGCGGTGGTCTTTGGTGAAGACGGCTCGGAGGAGGACATGATGGTCGCCTGGAGCACCAAGCCCTATGCGTACATCCGCGTCAACAACCCCAAGGGACTGACGTTCTACGACATTTTCGGGACCCGGCGGTTCGTGCCATACGACCCGGTGCGAACGAAGAATTTGAGTGTGCCCCTGGGAGAAAGTCCGATCTACATCATTGGTCCCAAAGGGCTCAAAGCCGAGCTCCGCAAGGACCCTGGTTGGTGAGGCCATGAAAAGACGAGAATTCATTACGACCACAGCAAAGGCGGCAGCGGGACTGGCGCTCGCGCAGATGCCCGCTTCCGGTGCGAACCGTCAACAGCGGCCTAACGTCCTGTTCATCATGACCGATCAGCAGCACGCCGGGATGATGAGTTGCACGGGAAACAAGTGGCTCAAGACCCCAGCGATGGATCGGCTGGCGGCTTCGGGTGTACGCTTCGAACGCGCCTATGCCTGCAACCCGGTCTGTGTGCCAAGCCGCTTCAGTCTGCAAACCGGTCTGATGCCCAGCGCAATCGGCATGGGCAATAACGAGGACTCCAAACAGTCCATCGTGACCGACGCGATGGTAGAGCAGTCCCTCGGCAACCTGTTCCAAGAGGCGGGCTATGAGACTGTCTACGGCGGCAAGCTCCACCTGCCCGCGCGAATGAACAACCTGAAGAGTATCGGCTATCGGAATCTGACGGGCAATTCGCGCCAGGAACTGGCGAACGCCTGTGCCCAGTTCATCAAGGGCGAACATACCAGGCCCTTCCTCCTTTTCGCCTCTTTCATCAACCCGCACGACATCTGCTACATGGCCATCAACGCCCAGCGCCGAGCCAACGGGCAACCGCCGATGGACAATGTGGACTCCAAAACCTGCGAAGGAGTGCTGGCCGGCCCGCGCGGCTGGGAAGACATCGGCGGTTTTGTGCGCGAGCAGTGTCCCCCGCTGCCGGCCAACTATGAGGTCCCGGACCGCGAGCCCCGGTGCATCCCGCAAAAGTATGCGGGCGGGAACTCCTTCCGGGCCTACGTCCGGGCCAACTGGGGCGAGGAACAATGGCGGCTGCACCGCTGGGCTTACTGCCGGCTCACCGAGATGGTCGATGCGGAGATCGGCATGGTGCTGAACGCCCTGCGGGACGCCGGCCTTGCGGACAACACCCTGATTGTCTTCACCAGCGACCACGGCGACATGGATGCCGCCCACAAACTGGAGCACAAGTCGGTGCTCTATGAAGAATCCGTGCACATTCCCTTCGTGATGAGTTTCCCCGGCGTGATCTCTAAGGGGCTGGTCGATGATAAGCACTTCGTCTCCAACGGCCTGGACCTGCTTCCCACCCTGTGTGACTTCGCGGGGATTGAAGCTCCAGCCGGATTGCCCGGCCGGAGTCTGCGGTCGCTGGCGACGGGCAAAGCCGTGGAGGGGTGGCGTGATTTCGTCGTGTCGGAGAGCCAGAATGGCCGGATGCTGCGGACGGACCGGCTCAAGTATTGCCTCTATGATTCAGGCGAGCAACGGGAACAACTCACGGATATGAAGGACGACCCGGGAGAGATGAAGAACCTGGCGGACATGGCCACTTCCCAGAGCACCCTGGATCGGCACCGCCAGCTCTTGAAGAACTGGGTCCAGAAGACGGGCGACCGGATCGCCGTGACATATCTTCCTGGAACATAAAATGGCAAACCTGCAATTGCCCGTCGGCAAGATTGGTCACGTCACGATCAGCCGCTTGATCTGCGGCGGCAATCTCATCATCGGCAGTTCCCACGACCGCGACCTGCTCTACATGGCTGCCCTGATGCGGGCCTACTTCACCGATCGCAAGATCATGGAGACGTGGCAACTGTGCGAGGAGTGCGGCGTCAATACGATGATCGGGCCCGTCAACAGTCCGTACGGCTATGGCGAAGACCCGACCCTGCGCGTCTATCGACGCTACCGGGACGAATTCGGCGGCAAGATTCAGTGGATCGCCCAGACCTACCCCAAGAGCGACGACCTCACCGGATCGATCCAGAAGGCCATCGACAATGGGGCGGTGGGAGCCTTCATCCACGGCAACATCGGTGACAACTGGGTCAATCTCCGCCGTATCGATCTGCTCGCCAAAGCCATCGAATTCGCCAAGAAAAACGGCCTGATCGCCGGCTGTGCCTGTCACAATCTCGAAGTCCCCATCGCGCTCGAGGAGGTGGGCGTCGATCTCGACTTCTACATGAAGACCTTTCACAACGATAATTACTGGTCCGCTACCCCCAAGGCGGAGCGCCCCGCGACGGGCCTGCCCCGCCACGACAACATGTGGTGCATCGACCCGGAGAAAACCGCCGCCTTTATGGCGACGGTGAAGAAACCCTGGATCGCCTTCAAGGTCCTGGCCGCGGGGGCCATCCACCCGCGCGACGGTTTTCGTTTCGCCTTCGAGAACGGCGCCGACTTCCTCAACGTCGGCATGTTCGACTTTCAAATCCGCGAGGACGCCATCCTCGCGCAGCAGATCGTCACGGACATCGACCGAAAAGGCCGTGGGCGAGCGTGGATGGGATGAGAACAGGGGCCTTCATGTCACACGCTCGCCTCTGCGGTGTTTCCGCCTTTGCGCTGCTGGCCGTCCAGAGCCTGTGCCTCGCGCATGACGACCCCAACGCGTCGGTTCCGGCATCGAAGGCATTGAAAGTCGATGCCCCTCTGGTCGTCGACGGTGTCCTCGATGAGCCCTTTTGGCAGCAAACCGAGGTCGCCACCGGCTTCATCGACGTGCGGTCCGGCCGACCCGCCGCCCAGCAGACCAAGGTGCGAATCGCCTATACCCGCAGCCATCTGTATATCGCCGTGGAGTGCTTCGACGACCAGATGGAGGAGATCCACGCCACCGAAAGGCGGGAGGATCGCTTCTTTCAGGGGGACGACTGGGTGGAAATCCATCTGGACCCGATGCACAATCACAACTCCAAGTACGCCTTCTTCTCCAACCCGCTGGGCATTCGCGTCGATGCCGCGGAAGGTCCGGGCGGCTCGTTCAGCACCAGTTGGTCGGCCGAGTGGGACCTGGCGGCCAAGATGTATGAGGATCGCTGGGCCTTCGAGATGCGCATCCCCTGGGGCATTCTGAACTACCAGCGGGCGGACGGACAAACCTGGGGCCTGAACTTCACCCGCAAGGTGGTGAGCGCGGACGTGACCAGTTTCTGGAGCTATCACCAGACGGACTACTTCATGCCGCAGTACTTCGGCCACCTCACGGGCCTCGATTTGGCCGACAGCGTCTTCGATCGTAATCTCGAGGTCACGCCCTATGTCGCCTCACACGTGGACTTCAACGGCGAGCAGAAGACGGCCTTCGACACCGGCGTCGACGTGAGCTTTCGCCTGACGCCCTCGATCTTCACCGCCTGGACCGTCAACCCGGATTTCGCCCAGGTGGAGGCCGACGCGGACACCATCGAGTTGCGGGACACGGAGCGGTTCCTGCCCGAGAAGCGTCTGTTCTTCCGCGAGGGCGAGCAGTTCTTTCGTCAGGGCCATGAGATGCTCTACTACAGCCGGCGCTTCACGGACATCGAGGCCGGCGCCCGCGTCACCGGGGAGCAGGGAAAGAACAAATTCGCTCTCCTCGACGTCTATGGGGACACCGTCCACGACGACACGTATTACGGCAACTCGACTGTCTTTCGGGGCGTTCGGAACGTGGGCGAGCAATCGACGATGGGACTGCACCTGAGCAACTCCCAGTTCCAGGAGGGAGGCTATTCGCGGATCTTCGGCACCGACGCGACGCTCTACCTCAATGACGACTGGCGCTGGAATTACAGCGTGGCGGGGGCGGACGACCGGCTCTTGGACGACCAGGAAGAGGTCGTCAAGGATCAGGCGGACTTCTATGGGTACAGCTCCGTCACCTACGACCGGTACCCCTGGGAGGTCGGGGTGGGCTATCGCGGCATCACGGAGGGCTTCAACCCGGTCCTGGGCTACATTCCCCGCCAGGACATCTTCGGTCCCACGTTCTTTTCCACTTACAACCTCCGTTCGTCCGAGGCGTGGTACAAGAGTCTCTTCGCCCATTTCAACACGCAGTACTACGAAGATGAAAACCACGAAACGTCGCTGCGCGACTACGCCGGGGAACTG
The DNA here is from genome assembly GCA_964354535.1 of uncultured Pirellulales bacterium. Lineage (GTDB taxonomy): Bacteria > Planctomycetota > Phycisphaerae > Sedimentisphaerales > Anaerobacaceae > PLanc-01. The sequence goes on along the minus strand of CAYHAJ010000503.1, from coordinate 763 downwards.
GGCGCGACCCTGAAGAACGACCTGGGTCTGGAAGCCGGCTACGAACACGATTATCATCGACCCTATAAGAACCGCCGCACGAGCCTGCACGCCACTCTCAACCAGTCCGACTACTGGCGTTCCCTGACCGTGGGATATGCGTTCGGCATCTTCGAAGAAACCGAGTACGACGAGCTGGCCTTCGGCAAGCACCTCAAGTTCATCGAGCGCTGGCCCATCCGCTATGAGTATGTTATCCGCTTCGAAGACCAGCCCGATGGCAGCGAAGACACGATCTGGCTCAACCGGGTGGTGTTCGATTACTTCTTCAGTGACGTGATGTGGATCAAGAGCTCCATCCAGCACCGCAGTACGGCGGTACACAACATCAGCGTGATCTACGGCTGGGAGTTCCGCAAGGACGCCCACGTGTACGTGGTCTACAACAATGTCCGCGAGGACGAAGATCCGGAACCGGGCCAGACCGTCTTTCTCAAGCTCGCCTATACCTTTCGCTGATACCCGCGGTTATGATGCACAGAGTCATGACACCGGTATATGTCATTGCGAGGAGCGCAGCGACGAAGCAATCTCAATTCGTGGGATGGGAGATTGCCTCGCTTCGCTCGCAATGACATGCTTATCCCGCATATTTCATCGGGGTCGGTAAACCCTGCGGACGGCCGAATTCACGACAGGATGTGACCAAATATGATTTCCCGGCCGCCCTCGGCGCACACCACCCCCTTACCCCCGACCCGGCACCAGGATTTTCCCCGCGTCA
>CAYHAJ010000502.1:0-8578 GCA_964354535.1 uncultured Pirellulales bacterium | reverse complement strand
GGTAGTGGCACATGGGGAGAAGTGGTGCCGCCCGCAGCCGGTTAGCAAAAAGACTGCCCCCATCGTAGCGGAGAGTGGGCCAAGCGTGTTCGAGCAGCGGTTCTGGCTTTTCGCCGGCGGCGTTGTTCTCCTGTGGGTCTTTAATCCATCCGGGGACACCATACTAAATGCGAGTGAATGTCTGCATGAGTATGTTATAAGCACACCTACGACGCCCTGGGACGGCTCTGGAAGGTGACGGACGCCAATAACCATACGACCACCACCCGCTACTGGCCCGACAACCACGTCTGGAAGGTGATCGGGGAATTCCGGGGCGGGGAATTCCCCGGAGTCCCCTGTGGCGTGTGATGGCACTCACGCATCCTCTCAATTGGGTTCCTGAATAGCGCCCTCAAGCTCGTAGCGATAGGCATAGCCGCAGAAGCGAGGGCGGCGGTTTCCGGCAACACCGGGGAGAACGCAAATGCGACCTTGCCGGAGATTGCTCAACTGGCCGGAAGCCAACGCCGATAGTGCTGTCTCGGTCTGATCAACTACGTGCAGAGCGTTTTCCTTCCAGACCCGTCGCCAGTGGCTGATCTTGGGTTCTATGAGCGCCGCAGCCGTGCGATAGAACTCCTCCATCGCGGACGGGCCCTCGGTCGCGGACTTTTCTCTGAGTTGGTTAAAGCCGATCACCGCCAAGTCGCGGCGACGAAAGGCTGATTGGTCGCTGGCTGTACTGTCGCCACCCGTTGATGAAGCGAGAGTGGCGGCTTGGTTGTAGAGAGTCGGATCGGCCATGATGTCGGGACTGAAGCTCAACACGAAGTCACCGGCTTCAGGCAGGCCCGCATTCTGCATGATGATCAGGATCTCAAGTAGTCCATCCCGATTGACCAGACGATGAAGCACTCCTGGGGTGAACCACACCAGGCGACCGGGTTCGAGCATCACTTCTTTGAAGCCTTCGCAGCTCAGGGTCTGGACGGACCCCTTGCCCTTGAGCACAACGTAGGCTTCTGTGCAGGCGAGATGCAGATGGGGACAGCCACCTCGGATCCCATCAGGGCTTGCCGTGTCGTAGACTTTCAGATTGGTGATACCCACGGCACCGGGCAGGTGCGGAATGACCACCTTGCTTTTTGTGTCCGCACTTTCACTTTGCGCGCGGAACTCACCGGCCACGATCGTCCCGCCGGCGGTCAGCACCGATTGCCTGAGGAACTCGCGCCGCCCAACAGCAACGCGCCCAGAAGTGACTTCGCTCGCAAGAGAGACACCCTTTGCCGCATCTTTCATGGCTACCCAACCCTCAACCTTTCGGACGGAAACGCATTTGACAAACTACCAACGCACGTGGTCCTCACAGCTCGGTCGCTGCCAAACGCAATTGTAGGAGCCGACACGGACTCAGGCAACACTAAACACTGGGAGATCGTTTGCGCTCCGCGCCGTGCTCAGCCTCTGCGCCTGTCTGCGGCCTGAAACACACTGAGCAACGGATTCCTTTTGGCGCGCGCCCTTCTGAGCGTCACGAGGTCGAGAGGGAGGCGTCTTAACCACATCGGTATCCAGTTCAAGGGACGGAACGCCTCGTGCGAGTTGGTGCGCCAGTTTCTTTCGTCAGGTCTTCCACGCTGTCGTCCGAGTTCTGGAACTGGTAGAATGGTCCTTTGCCAACCCGGCTGAGCGGGACGCCGAGCGCAAGACCGAGGACCGGCCTGTTTAGTTTGCCCTTTGCCACACCTGCTTCGTACAGTATCCAAGGGCGATCGAGGCTCCTTTCTGTGAAGAGACAGACAACACCCGAAGTCGACTGCAAGTTCAACATGAGCCTCTTGTACCATTCGTCCCCAAAGTCAATCCCTTCTGTGCCCTTCTTGTCTGAAGACCGGAATGTCTTTATCATCCCGGCGCTAACGCTCTTCAGCAGTTTGCTGAACGCCTCGGCAAGATCAGCGTCGCGGCCATCGTGACTGATGAAGATAAGTGGACCTCCCCCTGTTGCTGTGATAGTGCCGGCTTCGGTTGTTGTTTTGGCCTTGTCTGCCTCGGTCATAGGTTCTCCTCTCCTGATTGTTCCTCTTCACCGAACATTCCTCATAGTGATCCGCGTGGCACCGTTTCAGATGCCATATGAGACACTTGTGGAATATGCTAAATCCTACCGGAGTGACGGGTTTTGTCAAGGGTCTTCTGTGCTTCCGCCTCAATTTCCGACACGCGCCCGCCACAGATTTTTCCACGGTTTTTCTTGCGCTCCCGCCACGCCATTATTAGATTGGTGGCATGGATGGACAGTCTTACAGATTATTCATTTGGCATCCGAAGCTTTGGATGAATACGGCTGGTCCTCGGATCGGGGAGGCGCCCTGCTCACCGCCCGGCTGCGCTGACAGCTTGTTCATCTGTCACCCGGATCGCAGGGCTCCTTGCCGGGACTTTTCAACTGCAACCCCGTTGTCCTGCGTGGCGGCACCCGTGGTATAATGTGCGTATGCGCAGGACGGTTGCATACCTGGTGGTGGGGGGTGTGGTCGTCATTGGCGTCGGGGCCATCCTCTGGACCTGTTGCCGGTCGGTGAGGGTGGACGAAGTGCTGGCGGCGTACACCAGGCAGCCGAATTGCAGCCCCGTCAAGATGGTGTATCCCCAGGATGGGACGCTCTTTCCACCCGAGATCGTGTCGCCGATGGTTCGGTGGGAGGATGAGAACGCTGCGGCCTCTCTGTGGTTTGTTCATGTGGAGGTGGCGGACGGGCAGGCGCCGATCGATTGTTTGAGCCGCGAGCGGCAGTGGACGCCGACGGGGCAGGATTGGGAGCGGATCAAGAAGGGTTCGCGCCAGACCGAGGCGCACATCCTGGTCCTGGGCGTGAGGTCCGGGCTGCGCGCGAAGGTCGTGTCGGCGGGCGCCGTCGGCGTGCGGACTTCGAACGATGAGGTGGGGGCGCCGCTGTTCTACCGGGAGGTGAACCTGCCCTTTATCGACGCCGTGACGGACCCCTCGAAGATCCGTTGGCGGTTCGGGTCGATTGCGTCGGTCCAGCCGCCGCCGGTGGTTCTGACGGGGTTGCCTGTGTGCGGGAATTGTCACTCGTTCACGCCGGACGGGCGGACGCTGGCGATGGACGTTGATTATGCCAATAGCAAGGGATCGTACGTCATCACGCCCGTCAAGAGCCGGATGGTCCTGGCCACGAGCGACATCATCACGTGGGACGATTACAGGAGGGAGGATGGGGAGCAGACGTTCGGGTTGCTCTCCCAGGTGTCGCCGGACGGGCGGTACGTGGTCAGCACAGTCAAGGACAAATCCGTGTTCGTGCCTATGCCGGACTTGGCGTTCTCGCAACTGTTCTTCCCGATCAAGGGGATTCTGTGCGTCTACGACCGGCAGACAAAGGTCTTCCGTGCCTTGCCCGGCGCGGACGATCCTGCCTACGTGCAGAGCAATCCGAGCTGGAGCCCGGACGGCAAGACCATCGTCTTCGCCCGCGCCAAAACGTACGATCTCCAGAACACCAAGGGACAGGGCAAGGTCCTCCTGACGCGGGAGGAGTGCAAGGAGTTTGTCGAGGATGGCAAGCCGTTTCTGTTCGACCTGTGCCGCATCCCGTTCAACGGCGGCCAGGGCGGCGTGGCGGAGCCGATCCCGGGCGCGTCGAACAACGGTATGAGCAACTACTTCGCGCGGTACTCGCCCGATGGCCGCTGGATCGTCTTCTGCAAGGCCAAGAGCTACATGCTGCTCCAGAAGGACAGCGAGTTGTACATCATCCCGGCGGCAGGGGGCGAGGCCCGGCGGCTCTGCGGTAACACCGGCCGGATGAACTCCTGGCATAGCTGGTCCCCGAATGGCAAATGGCTGGTCTTTTCATCCAAGGCCTGGTCGGACTATACGCAGCTTTGCCTGACCCACATTGACGAGCAGGGCGAGAGCAGCCCGCCCGTCCTGCTGGACCACCTGACCAGCGCCAACTGGGCCGCCAATATCCCCGAGTTCGTCAATGCCCGGCCCGACGCCATCGCGAAAATCGACGAGCAGTTCCTCAACGACTACTCGTTCGTCCGCGCGGGCAATGAGTTCTACCGTAACGAGGACGCGGACAGTGCCATACGAGAGTACACCAAGGCGGTGCAGTTGAACCCCAACAACGTCGAGGCGCACCAGAAGCTGGGGTTCCTGCTCGGGCGCGTCAAGGGCCGGCCGGAGGAAGGCATGACGCATCTCCTCAAGGCCCTTGCCCTGGAACCGTACAACGTGCGAGCGCACTACGATCTGGGGATGACCCTGATCCATCAGCGTAAGCTCGATGAGGCGGCTCCACACGTGGCGGAGGCCTTGGCCCAAATGCCGGCGGGGGGACTGGACCGCCAATACTCGTCCCTCCGGCTGCATCTGGACTTCGGGGAAGCATTGTTGTTGGCGTACCGGCTGCCGGAGGCGAAGGCACATCTGACGAAGGTCCTGGAGTTGGACCCAGCGAACCCACCAGCGCACTACTGGCTGGCCCAGGCGTTGGCCGGCCTGGGGGACATGGAGCCGGCCCTGCAGTACTACACCAGGGCGATGAAACTCGACCCGAAGGTGGACGATTCGCCGTGGCTGCACCACGTGTTGGCGGACCACTTCTGTCAGAAACGCCAATTCCGCGACGCGATCGGCCACGAGGAACAGGCCCTGGCCATGGCGCAAGCCAAGAGCGATGACGCCCTGGCGGCCCGTCTCCAGAAGACTCTGGAGTACTACCGCCGCCTGGAGCAGGCGGCGCAGCGGTAGCCTGCCGCGGGCCCGCAGCCGGACCAGGGGCCTGTCTCCGTAAGAGCCTCTGACACAACGGCGGTTCGGTGGGAAGCTGTTCCCTTCTGTTATTCCCGTGCCGGCCAAAGCCTTCGAGGACGAGGGCGGCTTCACGGAGCGCCTCTACCGGGTGTGCCGTTGGAGGCGGAGGCCGTCGTCGACACCCGAGAGGGACTGAAGGCGTCCCCCGCTTCGGGGCTTCTGGTGGCGCCAAGGCAAGAGGTTTGCCTGGCGGTTGACGCGCCTCCTTTTGTCCTGTATGTTGTCGCCTGACACAGGTCAATCCATGTTCAACTGAGGTAGGTTCCATGAATGGGACAGGCTCGCACGTGTCGATGAATTCATCCCGCCGGAGGTTCCTTGTGGCTGCAACTAAGGCCGCCACGCTCGTTGGTGCGTCAGGTCTGTTCGTCGAAGGGGTGGCCAAGGCCCAGAGACGCGATCGAGGCGGTGATCTTGACATCAGTGTGTTTTCGAAATGCCTGCAATGGCTCGACTATCCGGGGATGGCCGGGATCACGGCCGAGGCGGGATTCGATGGGGTGGACCTGACGGTCCGGCAGGGGGGACATGTATTGCCTGCGCGGGTCGAGGAGGATTTGCCCAAGGCGGTTGAGGCCGCCAGGAAGGCAGGCATCCATATCCGGATGATCGTGACGGACATTACCGATCCGCGGGACGCGAGGACAGAGAGGGTTCTCCAGACGGCCGGCGGGCTCGGCGTCCGTCACTATCGGCTCGGCTCCTATCGCTACAACGACTCCAGCCCTATCATGGCGCAACTCGATGAGATCAAGCCGCGCCTGCGCGACCTGGCCGCCATGAGCCAGCAGTACGGCGTGGCCGCCACGTTCCAGAATCATGCCGGCGCCGCCTACGTTGGCGCCCCCTTGTGGGACCTGCACCATCTGATTCGCGATCTCGACCCGCGCTGGATGGGCGTGCAGTTCGACATTCGCCACGCCGTAGTCGAAGGGGGCCTGGCCTGGCCCGTGAACCTGCGGCTGGTGGCCGGCTTCATCAACACGCTGGCCGTGAAGGATTTTCGCTGGGTGCGGCAAGGCAGCGGCTGGGAGACGGGGAACTGTCCTCTGGGCCAGGGGATGGTCGATCTGCCGGCGTATGCCGGAATGTTGAAACGCCACCGCCTCTCGGGGCCGATCTCCATCCACTTCGAGTATCCGCTCGGCGGGGCCGAGCACGGTAATCGCGAGATCACGGTAGACAGAAAGACAGTCCTCGACGCGATGCGAGCCGACGTGGCGTATCTGCGGAAGGTTTTCGGTTCGTCACGCGCCTGAGTCCGCCTTCGACGTCGCGGCCCAGCGGTCCGTCTATCCGTTCTTCTTCTTCTTCTCCGCCGCCTGGACGAAATCCCACCAGGCGTCCTGCCAGAACCGGGCGATGGCATTCGCCGCGTCCGTCATGATCCCCCGGGAGATCTCCCAGAAACGCGCCTCTCCACAGCATTCCTTCTTGGCAGCGAGGATGTCCGACAGGCCCACCTTGGTCTTCTTGTCATCCACGGGTGCTACCGTGTGCGGCACGAGGGCAAACGAGACCGCGAAACTCGCCCGGCAAATGTATATCGACTCCAGCCAGGGGTCGCCGTTGTTCTCCAGCGGACCGAGGGTGTCGCCCAACTTCAGGCGGGCGAATTGCGAGCCGTCGGGCAGCGGGACGGCGAGAATGTCCTCTCGGGGCATCTTCAGGATCTTGCTGGAGTGGAAGGTCTTGGGCACCTGCTTGCCCCACTCGTCTTCGATCGCGCCATGAGTCTTCTGCGCCGCGGTGGAGGCCAGCGCGCGGTTGTCGCAGTGGAAGGGCATGTGGGCGTCGGCGATGTAGTGGCTGGCCATCCACAGGTTCATGGCGATATCGCGATGCGAGAAGAGGAGCTGCTGGGCGATCGGCGCGGCGCCGGGGGGCTTGACGCCCGTCAGTTCCGTCACCTCCTTGTCGCCCATCTTGAACATGTCCCGCGCGGTCTGGCACAGGGCGTTGACCCGGGCGGGCAGATGTCCGCCCTTGTCCTTCACCCGATACGCCTCTTTCCACCAGCCGGCCGGCACGCAATCGAACGCGGCCTTCGGCGTCAGGGCGCCGGGGGCCAGGCGCTCTGTCAGGCCCTCCTTGGACAACGTGAAACGCGTCACTTGCTCGTCGTCGCGGTCGTACTTGGAATTCTTGAAGACGTGGCCGTAGGTCATATCTTTGATCAGGGAATCCGGCAGCCAGGCCGCCACGACCACGTCGCGAAGATTCTCGCCCAGCACGTGGGCCAGTCCCTCCAGTTTCTTCTTCTTGCCTGCCGGCGTCTTGGAGAGGGTTTCGATTTTGCGGTAGGCTTCTACCGCCAGCCATGCATGAGTGGGTTGATTCATGGTTCACCTCTTGCCTTTAAGGAACAGGATCTGGAAGACAACCGTCGGTCTTCCCAGGCCACCGTGCTTGCGTATTCCTGTTTCGCTCCCCGTCGCGGCCTGACTCTATCGGCAGGGCCCACGCAGGGTTCCAACCCGTTCGTCGCAGCTTCATCAGAGGTGTCTATCGGAGAGTATTATGGGGACGGTGCGGGGACAATGCAAGCAGAAAGTCCCCGGTGGCAGGCCAGGGGCGTGCGACAGGATCGCGGCAGGTTAGGTGCCGGGGTGCGGGGTGCCACGCCCAAGCGCAGCTTGAGCGCGTCTTCTTGGGCCATCGAGCCCCTCCTCGGGAGCACGGTAAACAAGCTTGACGGTGCCACTTGGCTCGAGTCCCACTCTCTCGTCGTGCACCCCAGGGAGGCGTGTACCGGCTCTGCGCCGGGGGGCGCCCAAGGCCATGTTCTTGATCGACAAGGTCGCCACGACCGTGTTGTGCGTCTTGAGCATGCAGGAACAGATTACATAGGCCTCAGGATCCAGAAGCCGCACGGCCAGACGGACCGGCACCGCGTGCAGGTCGCCGTTCAAAATCGTGTGTGTTTGGTATCCCCCTTCCTCGTTCAAATCGACGAGGCTGACCTGGAGTGGCTGGTGTTCCGGGGTGACCCGTTGGTACTGGAAGTGGTCGTATCCTTCTGTCGTAAAGCCGGCCGAAGATTCGGCGATCATCACCGGGCCCTGGAAACGAGGTGCAAGCATGAAGGGTCACGTTTCACGTGCTTCGAGCTTCCCTCTTCACACTCCCTACTTCAAACTGGCCCGCCTCAGGCCACGAGCTTCTTGGCGGTATCGACGGCCGAGGCGGCGTCGGGGGCGTAGCCGTTGGCGCCGATCCTGTCGGCGAAGCTTTGCGTCACCGGGGCGCCACCGATCATGACTTTCGCCGTGACACCGGCCTGCTTGAGGGCCTTGATCGTCTTCTCCATACCCGGCATCGTGGTCGTCAGCAGGGCACTCATGCCGATCAGGTTGGCGCCCTTGGCTTTGGCCTCCGCCGCGAACTTGTCCGGCGCGACATCGACGCCCAGATCGATCACCTCGAACCCGGCGCCCTTCATCATCATGGCGACGAGATTCTTGCCGATGTCGTGCAGATCGCCTTGGACGGTGCCGAGCAAGATCTTGCCGATCAAGCGCGCGCCGCTGGCGACGAGCGCCGGACGCAGCACCTTCAGCGCCGCCTGCATCGCGTCCGCCGACATCAGCACCTCCGGGATGAACATATCGCCCGCGCGGAAGCGCACCCCGACCTCCGTCATCCCCACCACCAGGCCGTTGTCGAGCACGTCCTTCGGCACCAGCCCCTGGTCGAGGGCCTGATGCACGAGTTCGGGCGTGCGGTCGGCGTTGCCCTCCAGCACTG
>CAYHAJ010000501.1:0-29474 GCA_964354535.1 uncultured Pirellulales bacterium | reverse complement strand
AGAGCACGAGCACGGCACAAAAGCCTGAGGACAGTCGTTCCGTGGGCTGGGTGAGGGCAGGGAGCTCGAGGGAATCAGCAAGGGCATCGCCAAGGCGCAGAAGAAGGTCGAGGAGCGCAACTTCGAGATCCGCAAAAGCCTGCTCGAATACGACGAGGTCATGGACTATCAGCGCAAGATCTTCTATTCGCGGAGGCGCGATCTGCTGGCCGGCAAGAGCGCCAAGCCGGTGATTCTGGAGATGATCGATGCGGCCATTACGAAGCAGACGAAAGAGATGCTCGACCGGGATTATCCGCTCCGCAGCCTGCTCGAGTGGGCCCGCGCGAACTTCGACGTGGAGTTGAAGCTGGCGCAGGTGGATGGTGCTCCGCCGCAGGAGATCGAGCAGTTGATCAAGGAGCGGGCCAAGGACGGTGTCCGCAACGATATCTCGATCTCCTTGGGCGAATATCTCGAAGACCACGACGATCCGAGCACGTGGGATACCGCCGGCCTGTCGAAGTGGGCGATGAATACGTTCCATGTGAATCTGAGCATCAACAAGATCAAGAGCATGCCGCCCGGCGCGATCGAAGAAGAATTGGCCCAAGCCGCGGTGGAGCAGGTGGATAAGAAGGACTGCGCGCTGCTCGCCGAATTTCTGCAGCCGGATTTCGCCCTCCAGCGGTTTGCCGAGTGGGCGCGGGCCAAGTTCGATGTCGCCCTGGACGTGGAGCAGTTGAAGGACCTCCAGCCCGAGCAGGTGCGCCAGTTGCTGTTGGAGCAGACCGCGGCCAAGTATCGACGGCGCGAGATCGAATACCCCGTCGAGTTCGCGATGAGCATGGCCTATGGCTCGCAGAATGCCAACATCTACGGATTCCAGGCCCTCGCCGAATGGGCGAACGCCAAGTACAACGCGGGTCTGTCGGCCGAGCGCATCCAGGAGACGAAGCCCCGCGATCTGCACGAGCAACTACTGGCTCTGAGCGAGAGCTATAGCGACGGCAAGCTCGATGAGGAGTTGCATGAGAAGATCGATCATCTGAACCGGGCCGAGCTGGTCCAGTGGGCTAACAGCAGATTCCATGCGTCGTTGCGCGAAGAGGACCTGGCGGATGGCGAGGAGGCCCGGACGCGTCTGGTGGAGGTAGGGCGCGAATACCTCCGCTCGGAGTTGGCCGATCTGGAGCAGTATGTGCTGTTGAACGTCTACGACAGCACGTGGAAGGATCATCTGTATGCGATGGACCGGCTCAAGGACGAGATTTGGACGCGCTCGCTGGCGGAGAAGGACCCCAAGGTGGAATACAAGCGCGAGGGGTTCCGGATGTTCAATGAGATGCTGGAATCTATCGATGACCGGGTGACTGACATCATCTTCCGGGTACGCTTGGAGGCGGGCGCGCGAGCCCGGAATTTCTATCGTGTGAGCCAGACCTCGCATGATGAGGTAGGCCAATTTGCGGCGGGCGAGCAGCAGCGGGCGGCGGCGCAAGCCCCGCAGGGCGAAGTCAAGGTCAAGCAGATTCGCCTGGAGCAGCCAAAGGTCGGCCGCAACGATCCCTGCCCCTGCGGCAGCGGCAGGAAATACAAGAAGTGCCACGGGCAGAATGCCGAGTCCACTGGTACATAGGTCCTATTCGTCCCCTACGCCCCGTTGGTCCGATTCCGCGATTGCTGAGGAGCGGCCGACCCGCCGCCAAGGCGGGCGCAAAAGAAAACATCGAGTAACATGGCGCTACCCGATGTTTTCCGGAGGGGAGAAAAATCTTAACTTGAACTGATGCCGATATCGGCACTCGTGCATCCGCACTTGAGTCCAAGCCACCTAATTTTTTGCGTCCAATAACGGTACGGCAGGTTTTTCAAAAATGTTCGTCGCCCCCGCAAGAATTTCCACCGCCGGGAATTACCCTATCTCAATTTTTCCCTCGGTTATCGACCCTAAATCCCTGAGCCTGTGGAAAAGCGGCCGCTTTCAGAAAATCTCGCGAATCCAGCGGAGCCGAAAGGCGTGGCGGATCCGCTCGGTGAAGCGCACACCGATTCGTTGGGTGCTGAGGGAGTAATCACACCTCTGCAAATCCGCGCAAGTCACGGCCGGCCGGGGAGTCCTGAACCATCGTGAGATCAGCGTACCAACCAGACTCAGCCACAAAGCTTTTGGGCCCGGTCGTCGCGCCGGACCGGCAGGAGTTCTTATCCTCGATTGCGGCATATTCCCATCTACCTTTGCACCGCCAGAGGCACGGCTTCGAGCAATTGACGGCCGGTCCTGCTGATGTCCTCGTGAGCCCCGAAGACCTGCTGGGTCTCGAGAATCTCCGGCGCTGCGAGGTAGTATCGCTCGACGGCTCCCGTTCCGCCTTCGGCCGGCCCGGCCGTTCGATATGCGCCTTCCAACAGCCAGGAACTCACGTCGGCATCCCGCTCAGCGGGGTAGATAAACGCTACGACGAACTTGCCTTCCGCGTACTGGGCCAGTTGGATCTTACCACGGCAGGGCGGAGTACTCCGCACGGCCAAAGCGACGAGCCGTTTGAAATCGCCTCGGGCGGTCGCCTCATCCGTCGAATAGAAGAACATCCCGGCCTCCAACTGAAACACGGCGGCCGGCACGGCGCGCAACTCCATCCGGCCGTCGGGAAACGCCCGCTGGATGCGGTACACCTTGCCGTCCTTATAGCGCTCACTGTCCAGAAGCTCCGCAACCTCTTTGGCGGTGAATCCGACCCCCGCATGGTCGCCGAAGTCGAACACGTACAATCCCTCATAGCGGTCCGGTTTTTCCAATTTTGGCAGTTTCATGCCATTATTGTACGTCGTCCGGCGGGGGCCCGCACGCAATTTTCCACGCGACGGACGGCAAAAAATGGCATGGGAGTCAGAAATTCGCTTGCAGGCGTCTCCCCAAAGACGTAGGATCAGGCTGCCACAACTTGAGAGGTGCTTCGTCGAATCGAGGAGACGTGTACGCGATTGGGGCCACAGGGAGGGCAGTGCGCAATGGCCGACAGATCGGAACACGCGAAGGCCGACAGGGGGCAGTCATCTCACCCGGCATACGAGCGGCTGCACCCAGAGGGAGTAGACGGTGGATCGGGGCGCGGCGCCCCGGAGGAGCCGGTCCCAGCCCATGAGCCTGGCGCGCGAGAAGCCCTCTTTGCCCATCTCTTCCAAGTTTCCAGTGATGGCGTTGTGCTCCATGAGTTGCTGCCCTCGCCGAAGCTGGGCCGCTTCCTCGACGTAAACGAGCGCATGTGTCAGATGCTGGGCTACACGCGGGAAGAGATCCTGAAGCTGACTCTGCTCGACATCTTGGGCGCGGAGGCCTGGGGCGCTATCCCGGAGACCGTTCGCCGTCTCCGGCAATCCGGCAAGCTCGTACTCGAAACCGTTCTAATCCGGAGAGACGGACAAACGGTACCGGTCGAGGTGAGCGTCGATCTCGTGGAATTCCGGGAGCGGCGGATGACGCTCTCGGTGATCTCCGATGAGGGCCAGGGATTCGATCTGCGGTCGCTCGGTGTGACCGCCGGGTTCGGGCTGCCGAACGTCCGAGAGCGGGCCGAGTTCCTGGGGGGCCACATGAGGATCAAGAGTGCCTTGGGCAAGGGCAGCACGCTCTCGATTGCGGTCCCGGATGCCCTCGCCTCGGCGGATTAGCCGCCGCTCCATGCCTTGTCATGTTTACTTTTCAAAGAGATCGACGCCCGACTCCGCGTCAAACCGGGGCCCGCCTTTTCAGGCAGATAATGCGGTTTTTGACTCAATATCGCCGGTTTTCCGTCCGCCAGCGTCCGCCAATGTGCGGGTTTGTACACCAAAAAAACAAGCCCGCGACAAGCCCGCCAGCCGGTTCATGGCGTCGATCTCGGACTCACGGAGGACGTGCGTGTAATACTTCATCGTCAGTTCAATGCTGCTGTGCCGCGCCAGCTTCTGGGCAACCGCCGGATGGACACCGGCCCGGGCCAGGTTCGTAATGAACGTGTGCCGCAAGCTGTGAAAATCGGCGTCCCGGCCGCTGGCGTCGGTGTAGGGGATTTTGGCCGCCTCCAAGTCCTCTTGGAGCATCTTGCAGGCGTTCTTCGGCAGGGGCATGTGGAAGGCCCTGTCCTGCGGCCGCTTGCCTGCCAGGTGCTTCTGAATCGCCCGGGCCGTCTCCGGTACCAAGACCAGATCCGCAGACTTCTTCCCCTTGGAATCCGACGCTTCGACGTGGACGATCGCGGGGTCCGCTGTGAAGTTGAATGACGCCACGGTCAGACTGTGGATCTCCCCGGCCCGCAGGCCGCTCTGCATCGCCAACGTGTAGATCAAGGCCCGTTCCCGCCCGTCCACGTGCCGGTGAGGGGGCCCGCTCTCAGCGGCGCGTAATAGGCGGGCTGCCTCATCGTCCGTCAACGGCCGCCGGCGCTTGCGGAACTCCGTCTGTTGGATCTTGTCGACGTCCGCCATCGGATTCACGCCCACGGCCCGCCCCTGGCGCCAGAGCCAGGCACAGAAACCCTTGAAGGCTACCAGATTGGCGTTGTACACCCGTTCACCGTAGCCGGCCGGCCCGCGTCCCTTTGCCAAAAACGTCTTGACCTTGTGGCTGTCGATGTCCGTCGCCTGTTGGAATCCGCAACCGTCCAAGACGAAGCGGACCGCCCGGGTGGTCTCTTTGACGTGACCTTCCTTGCGGTTGTCGGCCTGCAGAGCTTCGGCGTAGTCGCACAAGTGCTCGCTGAGCCGCTTCCCGAGATTCGCAGACCACTTGCGGCTGTCGATGACACCCCATTCGACGAGGCGGTTGCGCATCGCCGCTGGGATTTCCTCGAGCCATCGCGCCACGTCGCCGGCCAGCGGCCCTGTAGCCCCCAGGAGATCCGAAAGCAGCCGGGCCGCCCGCTCGGTTGCGGTCTTGCTGCCATAGCAGGGCAGCCGCCGGCGGATTCGGGCATTGTCGGTAAAGCCGATGTACCACGTCTGCACCTTCTTCGTCTTGCCGTTCTGCGCTTGATATTTTGGTTGGAAGATCTTCACGTGTCACCATCCTTTCACCAAAAGGCCGGCGCCGCGCTGGCCGCCGGCCCGTGGTTCGTTCGTCTATCTCGCGTTCGACAAACCCGCCAAATAAGCTGCCAAGACGCATTCCTCTGGCGTCCCTACTTCATCTTTCACGGCCGCGAAGATGGCCTCCTCCCAATCGTTCTGCAGATCGTCGCCGAGGCTGCCATCGTAAACTTGTCCTCCATGGGGCCCGAGGGCGTCGGACACGTCGTTGTAGCCAAGCACGCTCATCGCTACCCCCGCGAGCTTCTCGCGGAACGTGCAGCCTTTGAGAAACCTCAGCAGGGGTATCAGTTCACCCCGGCCCTTGCTGATCTGGAGGCGTTCTTCTGGTCCGGGCGCCGGTTGTTCGACGTCCGCGGTCTGCCTCTGGCGGGCCTCCGATGCCCCCTTCTCGATTCGCTCCAGGAGGGCCGGGTGTTTCGCCAACAAGCCCGCGATGACCAGCTCGGTCCGCTGTTCGTCCGTCATCTCCGGCCGGGGTGTCGTGTGTTCTGTCACGTGGCCCTGCTTCGGGGCGGGCCGGGCCAGGGCCTGCGCCTCGATGCCGTCTAAAAGCTGCTGGCATTCGTTAGGCGACAGGTAATCAGGGAGCGTAATCCAGATTTGGTTATGCTCCAGCTCGGGTTTCCGTCGGCGCTGCCGGGCCCGGGCCTCGGCAAGCAGTTGAACGACTTGCTCCCTCCGCTCCTGTTGTGGTGTGACTTCTACGGTTTTCATGATGCTGCTCCTTGAAAAAGTGGCCGGGGGTTAATGATCGCCCGTAGAGAGCGATGGCCAGCCTCACGGACAGGCCTGCCCCGGCCATCAAGTTGTGATTGTAGAACAGATTTGACTCTACGGTTCTCATAGCGCCGATTCTGCCCGGCGATCCACCCGGCGTCAAGCACTTTCCGGGAAATCTTCGCCCGATGATCCTGCCCGGCCGCCAGCGTAGCCGCCGGCCCGCGTGGCTTGGCCAGGCTCAGGGGCTCTGGCCTTCATCCGACCTTCGGGACGGCCCGGGCGGATCGTGGCTTGTAGGGCCTGCCAAGGGGTCGTTTCCTTCAGGCCCCAGTTTCCGGCCGATCCCGCCGAAAAGCCGATTCGCAGGACCCGCCACAATGCCCGATCTCCCGGCGGTCCGATCCGTAGGCCCCAGGGAGATAGCCACGGCGGACGTCCATCAGGACTGTCTCCGCACCACGCGTATGATGGCACGTTGGCCACTGCGTCTATTGGCCCACGATTCCAGTGTGGCATCGTCGAGCACCGCCACGCCGCCGCCGCCGCCGGCGGCGATCTGCTGCAGCAGGGCGATCATCGTCTGGAGCTGGCCGCCGCTCGAGCCCGCGGGCAGGATCGTGCCCGCTTGCTGTGGGAGGAACGGCTCCGGCCCGCGCTCGCCGACCCAGTAGCTCCCGCCTCGGGCCACATCCCCACCACCGGCACGAGGTGTGTAATAACTGCCACCCGATTCGCCCGGGAACGCACTTGGACCCATGCCACCCTGGCCCCAACTTCCCATCCAACCGCCGAAGGCGTTCATGCCCATTTGGAAGAACTGCGATGCGCCCCAATGGATGCCTATCCGGGCCATTTCCAAGCCCAACGCCCGCACTCCCTCGCCGAGCGTGCGCACCCGCAGCAGGGCATCGGTGGTGGCGTCGGCCATCCCCTCCTTGAAGGTCCGGGCCGACTCGGCCCCTAATTCACCCATGGTCTGCAGCTCGTCCTGCATGCGCATCGTGCCGGCCTGCCAGCCGGCGAAGACGTCCTGCGACGATTCCAAGCGGCCGATCTCCAGCTCGCGCCACTGCTGGTCATACCACTTGTCAATCAGGTTCTGATCGAGGGTGAGCTTGCGGTACTCGCTGCGCTCTTCGTCCAGGAGTTGCTGACGGCCGACCCACGATTCCTGCGCGTTGCGGTCCATATCATTGTACATCCGCCGCAGGGCGTTCGTGACGTGATCGGTGTACTTCTCGGCCTCGCCTTTCCTTTTGTCCCAGTCGAGGGCGGTCAAGTAGGCATCCGGTCCGAGATCCGTGCCGAGATGGAAGCCGAGGATCTCCTCTTCGAATGACGGCCCCGCCCACGATTTGCCGGATTCCGTGCGCTGTTTTTGGATCGCCTCCTGGATAGCTGTCTGCTGCTGCGCCGATTTGGTGTAGGACTCGAGTAGGCGGCGGGCATACTCCCGGTCCCGGGGGTCCACGGCATTCGTATAATCGAACTCCTGCTGCCCGCGCAGGCGCCCCCAGACCTTGAACTCCTTGCCGGTCCGCTGCTGATAGGCTGTCTGGAATGACCCCTGTTGGGCCGGGGAGAGATTGTTGTACATCGTGTCCAGACCTCTGGAGTAGGACTCCCGGAAGACGTCGACCTCCCAGTTGGCCACGCCCAGAAGTTTCCCGAGCCAGCCGACCGGCTTCTTTCCGGCAGCCTGAGCCAGATCCTCCATGTTCTGCCCCAGTTGCTTCAGTTCGGCACTGAGTCCGTGGGCTTCGTCCCGGGCCTGCTCGTAACCGATGGCCGACCGCCGCAACACTTCCGCCGCGAGGTCCGTCTTGCTCGCCGTCTCGTCGGTTACAATCCCGAGCTGTCGGATTTTGTCGGCATCCCCCATAACGGCCAGAGACGCTATTTTGGTCGCGGTGCGCAGGTCTTTGTCGTAGGCCCGGGCCAGACCCACGGCGGCCTCGACGGCCTCGCCGAGACGGTCCGTTGTCACGCCCAAGTTCCGGGCGTACGCCATCTCGCCCTGGATCATCTCCTTGTCGTAGCGCTGCTTCGTCGCGGCCGCGATCTGTTGGGCCTGCTCCTGCAGAGTCTGGACCAGCCCTTGGGACGTCTCTTTGTGGGCCCGCAGCGACGCGACCAGGCGAATCTCCGAGGTCTCGGCGTCCATGGCCGCCCGGCCGATGCGTTCGAGGCCGCCGACGATCGCCCGGCGGGTTCCCGCCCTGCGGTCCTTGGTCCGATTTGCCGTATGCGACCATCAACAGCCCTCCACGGCCTATCTGTACTTCGTCCGAGTAGGCTTGGCCGCCTTGATCGCCTCTTCACCGCCGAGCAGGGTTCACATCAAACGGAGGATGGTCTGTTTGGCCCGGCCCGCCAGCTCCACGCCCCGGGCATTGCCCTCCTGCCGGGCGCGATTCTCGACCTTATCCATCTCGGCATATTGGGTATCCAAGGTCGCGAACTGCTGGTTCTCCTTCATCCCCTGTTTCTCCGCACCCCCCCTCAGCAGGGCGACCGCCCGTTCGGCATGATCGAGCTGGCGAACGTCACCCCTGGCAAGGGCCCCTCTTCGAATGGTCTCGGTCGCGGAGAATGCTTCCTTCGCGTTGATGTTCATCGTGAACTCCTTTTGAAAAAGTGGTGGTATCGGCCTTGGCGGCTACAAAGCCAGCGGCAACGGCCGACGTTCGGCGTCGATGATCCGGGCTTCCACGGCAAGATCCAGGATCGGGCGGGTTGGAAGAACCAGATCCTCCATCGGCTCCGGAAGAGCCCGGTCAACCGCCGGGGCCATAAGGACCAACTTGTCTTCGCGGCCGATCATAGATAACCTCCTTGGCCTGAACAAAGGCCGATCACTCGTCTCTGTAATTCCGCGTCATGTGCCGTTGATCCGCCATGAAGGCCGCGTGACCTTTCGCCGTGATTTCGCCATCGCCGTTGAAGACAATGACGCCATGGTAGCCACGATTGCACACGAACACGCCTGGCTTCTTTTCGCTGACGCACTCTGTGCGAAGGCATCGCGGGCACTTCGGCCGCGGCGACGCGGGGGCCTCCGGCGTGACGGCAGCCACTGGGGACTCCGGCTCCTTTGCTGGGAGATAGGGTTCGAGCTTTCTCCGCAGCGCGCCGATTTTCCCCCCGAGATTGTCGGCCAGATCGAGCCGCCCGGAGAGCCTGGCAACCGCCAACCGCGCCGCTTCGTGCCAAATCCTGATTGGATTTTGGGTGTCCACCGTCCGGAGGCGCAGGCCATCCCGTTGTGCCGCCAGACGATCAAGGCTGGCAACGGCGGCCTTCAATTTGGTCTCGGCGGCAGAGACCTTTTCCCGCAGTTCACGTAGGGCTTTGCTCGCCGCCTCCATGCGGCTGCGGTCGTCATACGCAAACGCATCCGCGTGCTCTTTCAGAAGCCGCCCCGTCTCGGCGGGGGCGTCGTGGATAATCCGTAATTCCTTATCCACCATAGTCTCAAAATCCGATATCGCATTGCCGATCGCGACGGCCTCACCGTCCAGCGACTGAAGCAGCCCGGCGAGGGGGGTCTTCCCGAGTGCCGCGGCCGCCTGCTGTGGGCTCACGCTGGTATCGACAACCGCGATCGTTTCGCCGATCGGGACGTCGGGACCGGCAAGTGCCGCCGGCTCGGACACAATCGGCCCAGCGTCTGCTACTTTTCGGGTCTTGCTCATCGTCACACTCCTTTGAAAAAGTGTTTGGTTTACGTATGGCCGGCGGGCTCGCTGCCCGGGCCCCGTGATAGTTCTTCCGCGATGATCGCCTGTACCCTTTTCAGGATCCGGGCCCCCACGGCGTCGGGTTTGCGGCGATACCGACGGACCTTGCCCACGTCAGCCGCCCGCAGCCAGGCGATGACCCGTGGAAGCGAATAACGTCCGTCTCCTCCCTGCGGCATGCCGTGTTTGTCGCGCCAGCGGAAAAGCTGTTGGCGGGCGATCCCAGTCGCCCGGCTGACTTGCTCCAAGCTCAGTTGGGTGAAATCGATCTTCGCCGACGTCGCGCCGGCGCCTGCCTCCGTGCGCAGCAATCGTTCCATCGCACGGACGGCATAGGCTTCTCCCCGCTGGGCCGCGGCCATGATCGATGTCTTGGCGTCCAAGATGACCCTCTGCCGGCCGGTCCGCCAGATCTCCCGGGCGACTGTGTCCACGCTCAGGATCTCCTGAAAAGTCTCCTGCGTCAGGTCCAGGGCTTTCGCCGCCGCCTCTTGGCATAGAGGCGTGCCAGCCAGTTCGCCAAGGCGACGATAGAGCCGGCCGTTCTCCCACGCCTTGCCGATCGCAGGGTCAGCGAGTAGTGCTGCCAGGTCAGTTACGCCAAGTCGTGTTTCGGCCTCCTGGATGCTCCCGACCTCTTGGGCCGCACGGCGGACCGCCGCTATGGAGATCTGGTCAGACGGTTGCATATTCGATTTCTCCGATGGAACACGGGGAGTCGTGAACCGCAAGGGTGTTACATCCGCTTTTGCGACTTCCCCGTCTGCACCCATGCAAAATCCTCATTTTTCGCCTAAAAACGCCGGTTTCTGCCCATTCACGATCGCTCCAAAGATCGGCGTAACATTCGAAAATTTTCCCCAAAAGCCCGCGAAGCCGGCCCGGCTTTGAACCGCTTCCTATCGCGATTTCCATAGGACCCGCGTCATAAGTCTTTTGTTCACCTGTACTTATGATGGCGTATGCGCAGCCAACCTGTATCGTATGCGCTGTGAATCTGAGAGCCGCGATCGCACGTTGCGCCCAGTTACACTTCCCGGTAGGGCTGTCTCCAGCACGGGAAGACGAACGATGTTCCGTGGCGGACGGCCGCGGCCCCAGAGGCCCGCGGCCGTCCGCGGGCCTCCGGTCAGCAAACCACGGCCGCCGACAAGGCGGCTGGACAAGGCGTGTTAGATCCGATGTCCTATTCACCGTGCCCTCCCGATTTGAGGGATTCCAGAAAGTGCCTTTGTTTCTCGCTGCCGCTGCTCGCGAGCTGCTCACGCATGGCCCGTCGTTGCTCGGGAGTCAGGACCGAGACCGGCTCGCGTCGCTCGGGACGCGAAACGGCCGGACGGCCCGCCCGTATGGTGCCGAGCGGAAACCACGTTTGGGCTGTCATGCCCGTAACCCTGCACCGTCGCTCGGGTCCGCGCTTGACAAGGCCACGTTCCGCCAGACTGGCGAGCCGTCGAGCAGGTATGTTGACATCCCCACAGTCGATAGCCCTGGCCAACTCCCGGGCGGTCAATCCAGGATTCTCCCGGACGGCCTTCAGGACGAGGGCTTCCTGTCGGCCCAGCCGTCCGCCCCCCTGCACCCACAAAGACCCCCGATGACTGCTCGACGGATCCTTCGTGCGGGTCAACGCCGGGCGGGTCTGCAGGAACAAGGGCAGGTCTGTCTCTGGTTTCATGCAACCGCCCTCTGTGCTGCCGTTGCCGCCGGCGAACTGGCCTTGTGGTCTACGATTTCTCGCCAGACGGCGCCGGGCTTGCGGTAAGTCTTTCGGTGCTTCGCGATATGCCGAGCGACCTTCAAGCCCTTGGCGATCGCCGCCTGCCGGCTGCCAGGTGCGCCCCGTGACGCGAGCCACTTTGTGAACACTCCCCGCTCGCTTCTGGCCTTATCGCTGTTCGGGTCCTCACCCGGCCAGATCGTGGCGAAGACATTCTCCCCGAACTGGACAGCCTCTTCGTCAAGCCAGTGTTCGAACCGCTGCCGGATGATCGGTCCAAGCCGCTGGGGTTCGCCGCCACGAAAAGCCGGGGGGGGAGGCGGGCATGGAGACACGACCGCTCTCCCCGCCGCGGGTTCTTGCGGATTCGTCTTCGGGCTTCGGGCTTCTTCAGGGGCGGTGGGCGGGCCTGGCCGTTCCTGGACTTCCACTCCCCCTTGTGGTTCCCTTGGCCTTGCGGATTCCGGATTCCGGATTCCGGTTTTCTTTCTTCTTCCTCTTCCGTATTCCGTATTCCGTTTCCCTTTTTTCTTCGCGCGTAAGGCGCACATCTGCGCACGAGAAATAGACCTACTTCCTCTTGATTTTCCTCTTTGACGACTTGCCTTGTTGCCGGGGGTTTTGGGGGTCTTTCTACGCTTGGTCCCGTTTTGCGATTCATCGAAAATCGGACAGCGCGTGTGTTCAAGTAATCCGATTTCCTGAAGGGCTTTGAGGATCCGCGATGCTTTGCGTGGTTGGCAGAAAAGGACGGTTCGGCCAATCTCCGCGTCACTGAGAGGCTGATGATCCGCGCTGAGCAGCCAACCGCGATAGACCTTGCTCTGTGCACTGACGGCCCGGCGGATGCGCGACCAGGCGCCCTCCAGCTCCAGCCCGTTCTGCCGATGACTCAGAGTATTGATTTGCTGTAGGTATGCCGCGCTCGCGTCATCATTGGCGGACACTGGGTCCCGGCAATAAAGCAAAGGACTCCACCGGCGGAACCGTACATCGTCGGGCAGTTCGACCAACTTGTCATATCCGCGGACGTGCCACACTTTGCGGGCGGTCTGCTTCATGGGCAGGCCTCCTGCATTGTCATCCACCGGCCGCGTGGTGGGCAATCAGCCGCGACCCATGCCCGCAGCTCGGCCGCGCGGACCAAAGACCGCCGGCCGAATCGGAGGACGTGCACCGGGCATCGACCATCGGCAACCATCTGGTAGAACAGGGTCCGCCCGATGCCCAGCAGGGCGGCCGCCCCGGTGAAGTCCAGAAGCAGGGGTTCGGCCCTGACCGGCGGTTCACTGATATGGGGCTGGGGCGCGACTTCTGCCACCGAGTTCATGGCGTCACTCCCGTTCGCAAACCTTCACGCGATGCTCGTTGCGTGAGAATATCAGTGACAGTTTCCACATTGAACAGGAGTCGGCCATTGGCATTTACGTGGGGGAGGCGCCCAGCTTCGGCTTCGCTTCGAAGCCACTTTTCAGGGACGCGGAGGTATCGCGCCATCTGATTCGCCGGTAATATCTTTTCCGTTAGCATGGACGGATCGTACCGGCTCTCAGAATGGCCTGTGGGTAATCTCTGGGAAAAAAGCGGGTAATTGCTGGGTAGCTACACTATCGGCAACTGTCGGACGCGCTCCAGCCCGCTTGGAGTTATCATGTCCCCGTTTCTCTCGGTTGGATGGGTGACGTAACCGAGGCTTCTCAGGTAGACGAGTCGCTTGCCGATGGTCTTTCGTGAGACCTTTGACCCCTGCTCGATATCGACCTGCACCTTGCACGTGCTTTGCTCGGCCAGGTATCTCAGAATCTTCACGTCTTCATCATCCAGGGCCAGAGTCCCCGATCCGTCAGCCGCCGGCAGGCGCTGTGTCCCTGAACGGCAACCCCTTTGCTTTGACAGATCGTCAATCACCTTGCCCAGCGCGTCCGCGGTCGATCGGATCTTCTTCCCAACATCGACGGGAGCTGCACGGCGTGCGATATCGTCGGTTAAAGTATGGGCAGCAGAAACGAGCGACATGAACCGCAACTGTGGGACGGTCAATTCTTCAGAGGGCTTCTCTCTTGACCACGTGTGGCCCGGTCCGACGATTTCCTGCTCGACATGAATGTGGTCATACCAGCTCGCCAGCGACCAACCGATGCGTCCAGCAAGAAGAATCGTATCCGAGCCCTTTCCCGAAGCATCAACGGCCACGGCGAGCAGCCGCATATCGTCTACCAGCTCGAGTGCTTCTTCCGGGCTACAGGGCAAAGACGCATTCTCCTCATCGGCAAGTTGTTCACTCTCGATCGCAGTACGCGTGTACTTGTTCCCCTCCACTGCCAAACTCCGCAGCTCGCTTACTATCTCGGCCGTCTCGTGTTTCGGCGAGAACGATGGGGAGCACCAGATCAGAGGCTTCACGACGGCCAGCAGCCAATCACGAACAGCCTTATCCCACGGGGAGAAGGAGAAGTCCTTCCCATGCTGAGGGAAACGGCGGTTCAGGAAATCGCACGCCGTCATTCTCAGGCCGTCAACCCGGTCCACAACAGACGCGCTCAAGCCAAGAGTGCAGATTGAATCCGCCAGGTCACGCACGGACGAAATCACTCTGCGCAGGGTCTGAACTGATAGCGGGCGATCCGCTGGGGGCCGTCCTACGTCCGTCGCTGGGGTGTGGTCTGGACCTGTTGTCTCGGTGTCCGCCTTTGGCGGCGTGCAGCGCTTCTTCTTTGCCACGGTCTCACCTACTTTCGAGCCCGGCCGGCCGCAGGTAGTAGGTGAAACCTGCGGCCCTGCCAGGCAAGTTTGTTCACCGGGAGCGACCCGGCGAACTTATTCTACTCACGTCGGCCTGACGGTCAAGCTTGGTCTGGCCCGATGGAAAAAAACAAGCCTGCGACAAGCCCTTTCGAAAAACCGCGTTCTTGCAGCAGAAAAAAGCATCGACGCCCGACTCCGCGTCGGGCGTCGATTGAGGATACGGCGTCGCGTATCCTCCGACTGTGTGTGGCCCCGGTGAAGGAGGACGTTGGGCCAAGTGGCCGCGGGCCGGCGGGCCAGGGTCCCTCAGAAGCCGTACACGACCCGCAGTTGCTCGTTCGTGGGCATCTCGTCGTAATACTCGCCGCGCGGGCCGATGTACGAGCCACCGCGCCGCGTCAATCGCACGGAGGTCTTGGAGCCGTTGGAGTTCGTGATCCAGACCACCACTTCGGTATGCGCGACCGGCGGGGTGGGGCAGACCACGACAGGTCTCTCCACCGGCGGACGGACAATCACGACGGGAGGGCGGTACGGCGGATAGTGGTGAAAGACCCGGTGCCGCCACGGACTGCCGACCACGACCTCCCGGTGCGCCGGCTCATGCCGGTGCGGCGCCGGGGCGGACGATCCGATCCACACCCCGATCCCGCCGTGGGAGCCAATGACGACGCCCCCGGTCAGGCCTGGGCTGGTGCGGTGCGTGTCCGCCCGCAGGCCGGCGACGGGCACGAGGAGCATTACCGTTGCTACAGCCAGAGTTGTCTTTTGCGTGGTCATTGCCGTGTCCTTTCCTTGAACGATCCATGTTTCTGCCGTTCACTTATAAAAGGCAGCGACCGTCCCGGCGGTAACGCCGGCCGAGCAAATTGGCTTTGTTTGACGCGCCCGACAAAAGTCGGAATCAGCCGAATCGATCCTTGGCATTCGCTCAGAAACGCGGGTCGATGCCCGATTCGAGGACTTTTGTCGTGGGCGTCTTGTTTCGCGTGACAGGCTCGAGCCTGGAATATTGGAATAATGGAATAATAGTGGAATGGTGGGGTATATCGACCGCCGGAATTTGGCTTTGTTTCGCCCGAACGTTCAGGAGTCGGGTGCCCGGTGTCAGGTCGCTGACCTCTGATCCCTGACCCCCGATCCCCCGCAAGAACTGGCTTTGTTTGTACATCGCTCTTCCAACCGACTACTGACCACCGACTACCGGCTACTGCCTTTTGGCTTTGTTTCGCACGAACGGTCCCCGGAACGCCGATCTCCGGATTGGCATCGCGGCGGAAATTGGCTTTGTTTTGTCGAACCGATGACGCAGGTACATGCGACATAACTCCCTTCCTGCAAATGCCTTAGCTGTAATTCCTCCTCTGGCGAAATTGGGTTTGTTTGTACAAAGCCCCACGCCCCCCAAGCCGCGTCCCGTCCGGTCCCGGCGGGAAATTGGGTTCGTTTTGCACAATCCGCCCCCGGACGCCAGCCGGGCTGCCCCCAATTGGATTCGTTTTGCCCATTTGCGCCCACCGAATTGGGTTCGTTTTGTACATTTCGTCTTCTGGAGCCGCGGCACCAGGCCCAATTGGGTTTGTTTCGCACACCGGGCTCGGGCTGGAATAATGGAATGGTGGAATAGTGGAATGGTGGGATATCTGGCCCGCCCGAAATTGGGTTTGTTTTGCAGAATTGTCCCTCCAGGCAGGGGGCTCTGGCCCCGGTCTTCCCGGCCCGCGCCCATTTCCGGACACCCGGGGACAATTGGCTTTGTTTCGCACGATAGGCATCGGATTGGAATGCTGGAATGATGGAATAGTGGAATGATGGGGTATCTCGCCCGCCGGGAATTGGCTTTGTTTGTACAGACCGCCCCTGGGTCCAGCCGGCCAAGCCCCCGAAATTGGCTTTGTTTTGCATAAGCGGCCCCCCGGGTCCCAGCCGGGCTGCACCAAATTGGCTTTGTTTCACACTTCACACCTCAGACTCGTCCCCCAATTGGCTTTGTTTGTACGCCGGTCTTCCGACCGACTACCGACTACCGGCTACCGCCTTTTGGCTTTGTTTGACATGGCGACCTCACGGAAGCCCCAGGGCCTTTCCATTAATAAGAATACGTTTCTCGAAGCACGTATGTTATGCAAAAATCCAAAATAACGCAGAAATTCTTCATCGCCAAATCCGCCCGGCGCGTCGAGTCCTGGCGGGCCAGCAGGGGCAAAAGAACACCTCTCCCGGCTCTCTTGCTCATCGACCCCGGAGCAAGAAGGGATCTTGGGGAACAGCATACGCGGTTCCACGCCGAGAGAAGTGGGGTGACACCGGAATCACCCCCCTGCGCGCGGGATAGATATGGTGAAGTCGAAATGATCGCTATGGCGGACGGGTTTTCGAGAACTAAGGGAGAGCACGCGTGGAGCATATGCCTGTGTACTATGTCCTGGGATTTGGCTCCGTCTGTCACCTCGTAAATCCTTACAGAGCATTGGTTTACGTTGGCTGACGCCCTATCGATGCCATGAAAATGTTCACTTGTGCAAGGAATGACTTGATCTCGACCTCTGCCGGGGGCAGAATCTGCCATTAATGCGCACGTGCATGCTTGGTCGATATAGAAAGTGTCTCACTGCAGAATGGATTTGCTTCGCAGAACGCAGTCTCTCCGTGTGCAGACGAGAACCCTGATAGCGTTGAGGTGAATTGATGCGTGAACTCCCAATCCGCGTTTCCAGAAAGATACTTGCAGATGTGAGTTCAGGCATATACAGGACCCCCGCCAACGCTCTTAAGGAGATCGTAAGTAATGCCTTCGATGCCGCTGCACGCCGGGTGCATATCTCAACAAATTCTCCTTACTTCGACGTTTTCACGTGTGAAGATGATGGGGCAGGCATGTCGGCAGAGGAATTCACCGACATCATGCAGAGAATAGGGTCCAGCGCCAAGCGCGCGAGCGGGAGTGTATCGGCACGAAGTGGCAGACCAATCATCGGCAAGATCGGCATTGGCATGCTCGCAGTCGCGCAAATCTGCAACAGGTTCTCGGTCATATCCAAACGCAAAGGGACAGGTACGTACTTTCATGCCACCGTTGACTTGAAACAATTCGAGCAAGTTGAAAAGGAGGAGGCTTATCGCAAGGGGGAAGGGCAAATTGACCTTGGGACATACGAGATAGAAGAGAACCTATCAGACGAAGTGGGCTCTGAAAGGCACTACACGAAGATAGTGATGCAGGATATCAAGAAGGGCTTCTGCGAGAAACTCGTTGATGAGGGGGCAAAGGGCTTCGGAGTCCTTGAGGAAGCCACGCGCAGGGAGACGTTCGAGGATTTTGTGGAGGTAGTGAAATGTGAAAAATTCAACGAGTTGTCGCAATATGATCAGTTGATTTGGGAACTGGGCCTTCTTTGCCCCGTGGAGTACATGGATGGGGCGCCACTGCCGAATAACCGCGCAATAAGCCAAGAAGTCGCCAGGATGAAGAGTTACGATTTCAAGGTGTTCGTTGATGGCTTTGAGATAAGAAAGCCTGTCAAGTTCCCTACGGATGACGCTCTCGGAGGAGATCCGCTGGACTGTAAGGTTTACCCTCACATTTCCTTCGACCGTGTTCTGGGTGATTCGCAACTTAGATTTACCGGTTACATGTTTCATCAACGCACCAGAATTCAGCCGGTGGAGTTGCAGGGCATCCTAATTCGGATCAAAGGAGTCGCTGTTGGCAGCTACGACAGAACGTTTCTCCATTACCCGAAATCCGAAGGACCCATGTTCAGTCAACTCTCAGGGGAGATCTTCGCTGAAGAGGGCCTTGAGGAAGCATTAAATATAGATCGGAATAGTTTCAATGAGACCCATAGCCATTATTTGGCGCTTCAGAGATATCTCTGGACGTATCTAAACGAGAAGCCTGGTGTATTCAACGATATTCGTGACCGCTCGAAGAAGAGGCGAGACCGCATCCGAAAGGAGCAAGCTGATGAAGACCTCATCAAGTTCGTCGATCAAATCCGTGTGCGGAGTGACATTGAGTTAACCTTTGAGAGGTCTGCTGAGACGGGGCAGAAGCCGTATAGTTACAGTGTGCGAGAGTGGAAACTGACTTTTCACGAGCATCCATTTTGGGCAAAGAGAGCGAGCGAGAGATTGATGCAGGAGAAGGTGGTCATTGCGGTATCTGCGGCAAAATCACTGACCAAGAACGTTGAGGACTTCGAGGCGCTCTTCATGCAGCTTCTTGCTCGGCGGAATAGGTGATAATGGCGAGCGACATTAGAAAAGCTAATGAGCGATGCATAGAGACGTTCCATGAGTTTGGAGGAGAGCTCAAGCATGCGGCAAGGTACCGCCTTTGGCGTCCTGAGGCGCTGTCTCTCAAACAGGAGAATGGCAGAGTCCTGAAGTATTTCACACTCCCAGGCAAGTGGGCGTACGACGTCTTCTTTCTGTGCAACGAGGGAGTTATCCGTCGCGAAGTGCGAGGTTTCCCGGATGTGAGATTCTGTGATAACAATGCAAACTACTTTGCTACCGCGAAACGACTCCTCGGAAATACCGTCGGAATTCAGGCGAACTTTGAAACCGTTGTCCTCGAGGATAAGAGAGAGTTCTGGGATGGCTTTCCGTACGATATCTATAACCTGGACTTCTGCGGGACCTGCTTTCCAAACGACCAGCCTCCGTTTTCCGAGACGTTCAAAGCTATTAGCGACATAATGGAGGCACATGTATACCATAAATACTTCCCGTTCGTGGTGTTCCTCACCATGAAGGCTCTGATTGATGAGACGAATGCACGTGCGCGACAAGAGTTGATGG
The DNA here is from genome assembly GCA_964354535.1 of uncultured Pirellulales bacterium. Lineage (GTDB taxonomy): Bacteria > Planctomycetota > Phycisphaerae > Sedimentisphaerales > Anaerobacaceae > PLanc-01. Next base: position 10,694 of record CAYHAJ010000501.1, on the reverse strand, counting down.
ACAACATTGAGTCAAACAGAGCCCAAGCAGTGTTCAAGAACGCCTTCGACCAAGTGATCCCCAATACGGCTGAATTTGTTCGGAGGAACTTCTGTGACTTCATCATCGTGAGCGTACCGAAACTCATATGTCATCTGGCAAGAGATCACTGCGGGGTCGAAGTCCGACAGCGGGCAAAGTACGCACGGACTTCCGAGGATGGGAAGGACTACTTCATCGTCAAATTCGTTTTTAGATTTACCGGACAAGAGCGAAAGAGTTTACGTATTACAAATCAGAATTACGCGGCGAATGTGCTGCAGATAGCTCGGCTTGACAACATTCTGACGATTGATGATTCGAGCATCACGGGGGAGGTGAGAAGATCCCTCGCCCAGATCAAGAAGCACCTCGCGGGGTTAGGATACTGAAGTGAATATTTTGCTCGTAGAACCCGCATTTCCCTTTCCATCTAAGAGCAAGAACCACGCGCATTTCCTTCCCATTGGTCTAGTGAAGATAGGGACCTACCATAAGCGTTGCGGAGATCGTGTTAAACTGATCCGAGGGACCGAACGATGCAGATTCACGCCGGACCGTGTTCTCGTAACCTCCCTGTTCACGTACTGGTCAAGACAGGTTCATGATGCGGCTAGATTCTACCATGAACTGTATCCGCGAGCTCAGATCGAGATTGGCGGAATTTACGCTTCGCTGATGCCCAAGGATTGCCAGAAGCGCTCTTGCTTCGCTCACGTCCGTCCGGGCTTATACTTGGACGGCGCGGCGGAGAAGGTGACGCCAGACTACTCTCTCTTGCCCGAGGACCTTGATTATCAAGTTATTCATACTACGCGAGGTTGTACCCGCCATTGTGCTTTTTGCGGGACTTGGAGAATTGAGCCTGAATTCACATTCAAGAGGTCGGTCCTGTCGGAGATTCAGAAGCCGAAACTCGTCTTCTACGACAACAATTTCCTGGCAAACCCGCATGTTGACGACATCCTCGCCGAACTAGCTCACGTTCGGCTACCGGGCGGCAGGCGCGTGACATGCGAAAGCCAGAGTGGGTTCGATCTTCGCCTCTTGACGCCAACTCGAGCACGCTCGCTGCGCGATGCGAGATTCCAATACCCAAGAGTGGCGTGGGACGGCCCCTATGCGGATTGGCCCAAAGTCAGAGAGTGCGTGAACGCCCTGAAGGGAGTAGGCTACGGCAGGAAGGACATTTTTGTCTTCATGGTCTTCAACCACGATTTGCTCTATGAAGAGATGAGGGCGAAGCTTGACGCCTGTCGCCGGTGGAAGGTACGCGTCATTGATTGTCGGTATCGACCACTCGACCAGACGTTCGATAACTACATCCCGGGCCCCAAGCCGCAAACGAACGACGATTACTACATCCACCCCAGTTGGACCGACATGCAGGTTCGCCGGTTCCGCCAAGCTGTACGACACCAGAACATCGCCATTCTACTTGATCTCCCGAACGGGAGATATGTGCCGGGCTGCGAAGGGCGGAAGGTCTGACTCGCACGGGGGGAAGTGATAGGCACAGGCGACTACCAGAGAGACAAGTAACCGGCCACTGGCGCCAATTACCATCGCCGTTATGACTACCTACTAACTCGTCCTCATTCAATCCCGATACACCAGAGTGGTGCACTGATGACAGAGCAGTAGTCACCCTTGAGGAAGTCCGTGAGTCTCTGAAAACTCGCTCTGGCCGCTCTGTATGCCTTGGCCTCACCAATCCACCTCTGATAGGCCATTTCGTCGTAGGTTAAGATGATGCCGAGGTCGATCTGCTTCCGTTCGTACAACAGCATGAACCGAAAGAAGTCGCGGAAGAACATTTCAAAACGGGACCACTCCATCTCGATGGCAACCTTCCACTTACAGAGGTCCAGGTAGTCTTGCTTGCCACCCCCAAATTCGGCCCGACCTTCGCACTGCCAACCCTTTGCGAGGAAAGCGTTCGCAACGTACTGCTTTACAGTAACGCCCTTGGCTTGGCCGTGTGCGAAAGGTGCCAAGTCCTGAAGTATCGCTGTTACCTCCTGATGGACTGTGGGATGCAAAAGCTGGCACAGTTCCTTGCCGTGTCGATGACTATATTCAGTAAATCTCACGGGTGCACCTCCACTGCGAATTCCGGTAAATGGGTAAATTCAGCCTACTTGCCAATCGGGCTTTGTCAATGGGGAAATTAAAGGTGTCACATCCACGGAACAGGGCCGATCCTGGCGTCACGGCTGATCCTGGGGTCACACCCACACATTCCACAACGTGGCGCTTTCACCTTCTCTACGCGGGCACTCTGTCTGGCGATTCATCACTCGTAGTGTATGGCTGACTCAGGCGGACCACAAACAAGTATGATCAGGGTGCCCCGTATCTTCCTCCCTCGCTGTCTACCACGGGCTTATGAGGTAGCCAGCCCATTGCGACAGAATGTGAAGCGTGTAGGTGTGACCTCGCGACGGATGACAATTGACCCTGCTATGGGTGAAACCCCGCGAAAGAACGTGGTCGCGTCGCCTCCGGCCGGGGACCGATGGGATGCGGTGGGGTGACTCCCTCGGGACAGGATCATGACACGCGAAGGTGCGAATCCGAGTTCCTCCGGCCTAACGGTTAGCTTGCAGGGTGGCCCTCCTTCTCGTTCGCCTCGGCATCACGGGCGCCCCAATCCGGAGGTTCGCGGGCAGGTACCGCACCGTGAACTCATCGCCAATCCTGAGCTGGTGGTAGAGGGTCGCGTCGGCTATCCGACAGGCGACGACCGAGGTCGTACCATTGGGAAGCTGGGCCACGAACCCGTAGGCGACATAGTATTGATGGAATTTTGTCCAGCGCCATTGTTGCCAGCGCCCGATCACCTCCGCCTGGGCCATTCGCCCCTCGCGCAGCAGCCGCCGGCGCCGCCGGCAGCCGACCGCGACGAGGCCCGCCCCGGCGGCCATTGTGACCCCGCCCACCGCCACCGCGCTGATCCGAATCAGGCGCACGTTCTGATGCCGCCGCCGGCGGGCTTCCAGATCGCTGGTCAACGCCACCACCACAAAGATGATTCCCGTCACGATAATCACGGACCCCACGATGATGGTCATCGTTGGGGATGTGACGCGGATCAGCTTGTCCTCCGGCTGGTATTGTCCTTTGTTCCCAAACATCGTTGCTCCTCAACTGGGCCGGCGCCGCCCACGCCCGCGAAAGCGAAACCAGCATATGGGATGCGAGCCGAACAGCGAGAGGTCCCGGACCTTCCACTTGCGGCAGAAGACCTCAATCCAGTCCATCGGAACGTCAAGGTTGCGGCTGACCATACAAGGAATATCGAGCAGGGAGGAGGGGCTCAAAAGCCGAAAACGCGGGATTGTGGGCGGTTGTCGGTAGTACGTAGTCGGTTGTTGATTGGCGGGCTTGACGGTAGTCCGGTAATCCACTACGATGGCAGCGAGTTTGACTCATCCAAACCTTATTGTTTTGGCGATATCCGGTGATATATGAGATCGCGTTGGGAAACGCTGTGTCTGGTGCTGTTGGCGTTGGCGGCCGGGGCGGGCGGCTGTCAGAAGGAGCGTGCCGGGGCCGGCTCCCCGGCCTTGACGCCACCGGCCCAGTTGGGCCCTACGATCGGGTCGCTGGCGGATGTGGTGAAGCCTGAGCCGGTTGCGGTGGAGGGGTACGGGCTTGTGGGCGGCCTGGCGGGAACCGGTTCGGGGTACTGCCCGCCGGAGATCCGCGCCTATCTGAGACAGTATATTCTGACCCAACTGTCCGGTGAGCGCGTGGATGTCGATGCGCTGCTCAAAAGCAAGAATACGGCGGTCGTAGTGCTGGAAGCGATGATTCCGGCGACCCCTTCCATGGGGGAGCCGTTCGATGTCCGCGTGGCGCTGTTGGCGGGTTCGGAGGCCACCTCGCTCCAGGGCGGCTGGTTGTACAAGGCCGAACTGGTTGCCAAGGGGACCTTCGGCGCCAAAACGAAACCATTAGCGACGGTCGCGGGGCCGGTCTTTATCAACCAGGTTGGCACCGCGGAAGTCGAGTCCAGGAGCGGGTACGTCCTCGGCGGCGGTTCGACGCTCTATGAATTCACGGCCCTGTTGCGGCTGCGAAAGCCCGATTACCGCGTCGTCAGCCTGATCCGCAATCGCTTGAGTGAGCGGTACGGGTCGGGCATCGCCCAAGCCGTTTCGCCCGGCGCGATCGAGGTGCGCATCCCGGCGGACTACCACCGGCGGAAGCTGCGATTTATCGCCATGATCCCGGCCACGTTTTTGCAGGCGACGAACGAACTAACCAATGCCAGAATCGATACTTATGTCAACGATCTGGCCGTGCCGGGCGATAAAGACATTAACGAGATCGCCTTGGAGGCGGTCGGTCCGCAGAGTGTCCTGAAGCTGAGCACGCTGCTCAACGCCCCGGACGCGGGGGTGCGTCTACGGGCGGGCCGGTGCCTGTTGGGTCTGAAAGACAATCGCGGCTTGGCGCCTCTCCGTGACTTGGCCGTCGATCCGGTGTCACCCTATCGGTTCGAGGCCCTGGAGGCGATCATGGTTTCGGCTCGGCGCGAGGATGCGGCCGCGCTGGGCCGGCGGTTGTTGCGGGACGACGACGTGCGGGTGGTCTTGGCGGCCTACGAGTACCTGCGCCGGATGGATGATGCGGCGGTGACGCGCGAGGCGATTGGGCGCAGTTTCGCGCTCGAGCAGGTCGTGCAGAGCAGCCACAAGGCGATTTTCGTCTCGCGCAGCGGCAGCCCGCGCGTGGTGCTTTTCGGAGCGCCGCTGCGGTGCCGGGACAATCTGTTCGTAGAGTCGCCCGACCAGGTTCTGGTGCTGAATTCCCGCGCGGGGCAGGGCGTTGTTTCGGTCATTCGCAAGCATCCGACGCGGCCCGGCGTGCTCGGGCCGCTGCTGAGCACGCCCGACATCGGCAACCTGGTGCGAACCCTCGGGAGCGAGGCGGTCGCCGGACCGGCGGGGCAACTGCAGGGCGCCGGCGCTTCGTATACGCAGGTGATTGCTCTCTTGGAGCAGTTGTCGATCAAGGGGGCTGTCGCGGCCGCGTTTTGGCCGGGCCCGCTGCCGAAAATGGACCTTGGCATCAAGAAATGAAGGCACTTAGGCCGATAAAAGAGACGCACGCTGCCCCGGAGCCACCGGAGGATGGGTGTCCTTGAGAGGATCGTGACAATTTAGGTAGGCCATGCGACTTGAAAAGATCATACTCGACGGATTCAAGAGTTTCGCGGATCGAACGGAGTTCGTTTTTAGCAGTGACATCACGGGCATTGTCGGACCTAACGGGTGCGGCAAGAGCAACGTGGTCGATGCGGTCAAGTGGGTGCTCGGCGAGCAGAGGGTCAAGAATCTGCGCAGCACCGAGATGGCCGACGTGATTTTCGGGGGCAGCGGCAGCCGCAAGGCGCTGGGTTCGGCCGAGGTGACACTCGTGATGTCCAACCCGCAGGGCGTGGGCGGCCGGCTGCCCATCGACGCGGAGGAAGTCGCGGTGTCCCGCCGGATCTATCGCAGCGGCGAGTCCGAGTACCGGATCAACGGCAAGGTGTGCCGGCTCAAGGACCTGCGTGAGCTGTTCATGGATACCGGCGTCGCGACCCGCGCTTACTCGATCATCGAGCAGGGCCAGGTCGATCAGTTGGTCAGCGCGTCGAAGGTGGACCGGCGGCTGGTCTTCGAGGAGGCGGCCGGGATCAGCAAGTACAAGGCCCACAAGAAGGAAGCCCTCCGCAAGCTCGAACATACCGATCAGAATCTGCTCCGCCTGGCGGACATTCTGGAGGAAGTGGCGAAGCGACTGCGGAGCGTCAAACTCCAGGCGGGCAAGGCCCGCAACTATCTCGAATACAGCCAGCGGCTCAAAGATCTCCAGGTGAATTTCTCGCTCGTGGAGTACGGGAAGAACAAGGACCAGCTTGACGAGAAATCCGCCGTGCTGCACGAGACGGAGGAACAGTTCGCGGCGGTGGCCGCGGAAGAGGCGGGGGCCGAGGCGGAGTTGAGCCGGCTGGGAAACGAGATCATCGAGAAGGAGCACCGGCTGAGCGAGACGGGCAACGCGCTGGTGGCCGCGCAGAGCAAGATCGATCAGAAGCTCCAGCGGATCGAGTTTCTGCGGGCGCGGACGGTGGAGCTGGAGCAGCGTCGCAACGCCGCGTCGCAGGAGATCGAGCGACTGCGGACCCAGGGCGAAGCCCTCAAGGCCGATCTGGAGAACCATCGCGAGGCGCTGAGCGTCTGCGATCAGACGGTGGCGGAGAGAAAAGAGGCGATCGAGAAGATCCAACGGGTGGCCCAGGAAGTCGGGCTGCAGATCGCGTCGCTGGAAGCGGAACTGAAGGACGAGAAGTCCGGCATCATCGACATCGTACGCCGGACGGCCCAGCTTCATAATGAGATCCAGAGCCTCTCGAATTACCGGGACAACCTGGCGAATCAAAAGCAGCGTTTGGCAGGCCGGGCCCAGACGGTCCAGACCGAGCTCGAGCGCATGTGGACGGAGAAAGCCCAGCACAATGCCCGACTCGGCGACATTGAGCGGGTCCTGGTCGAGCTGGATCAGAATCTGGAGGCCAAGCGGCGCGAGGTTGAAGAGACCGAAGCGCAGATCGTCGCCGGCGGCAAACGCCTGGCCGGCAGCAAAGAGACCCGCAGCGCGCTGAGCAGCGAGTTGGCCGTATTGACCGATATGGAGCGGCGCTACGAGGGGCTTGGCAAGGCCGTCAAGGATATCCTCAGCGCGCAGACGGATGAGAGCCGCAAGCTCGAGTACGTCGAGGGGATTCTGGCCCAGAAGATTGGCACGGATGTCGAGCATGCTGGGGCCGTGGAAGCGGCTTTGGAAGGGCTCACGGATGTGCTGCTGGTCAATGATACGAACAAGCTTCTCCAGGATCACGAGGTGTTGTCTCGCTTGGAAGGCCGGGTTCACTTCCTGGGCCTCGACCGAGTGGAGCCTTTTGTCGACGATGTGGATTTCTCGAAAGATCCGTTGGTCAAGGGCCGACTGATCGAGTACATCCGGTGTGACAGCCGCTATGCGCCGCTGGCGTGGAGCCTGCTGGGCAAGACGCTCGTCGTGGATTCGCTGGACGTCGCCCGGGATCTGGCGGAGAATACGCGGGCCGGATACACCTTTGTGACATTGGCCGGCGAATGCCTCGGCGCCGACGGACTGCTCCGCCTGGGCCCGCTGGGCAAGGCGACCGGCCTGATCTCTCGTCGTAGCCGGATCAGTCAACTGGAGGAGACCATTGCGGGCATCAATGCCGAGATCGGCGAGCTGGAAACACAAATCCAGCGGAACACGCAGACAAAGTCGCACCTCGATAAACTCTGCAAAGAGCTGCGGACCGCCGTTTACGAGGCCAACACCGAGAAGATGCAAATCAACTCCAAGCTGGCGGTCTACGAGCGGGACATCAAGCGGCTCAAGGATGAGGAGCCGTTGATCGCCAGCGAGCTGGGGACGCTGGAAGCGCAGATCGCCCAGTCGGTGCAGAAGGAATATGATTCGAAGCAGCGGCTCAACGAGCTGGAAGCAGTCAACAACCAACGGGCGGCGCGCATCCAGGAGCTGGAAGGGCGATATGAGGAGCTTAAGGGCCAGCAGCAGGATCGCATGCAGGAGCTGACGGACCTGAAGGTCCGGCTGGGCCAGGTGCTGGAGCAGCAGAAGGGACTGCGGCAGATCCTCGACCGGCTCCAGGGCCAGATGCAGGCGAGCCAACGTGCGCTGACGGCCGCCGAGGAGGAGATCCGCGTCGGCGCCGGTCAGTTGGCCGAGGCCCAGCGGGATATCCTGGCGTGCGAAAGCGGCGTCAGCGATCTGTTCGTGGAGAAGGAGACGGCTCAGCGCGACAATCGGCTGTTGCAGGAGGACGTGGCCGAGCTCGTTGTTCACCAACGGCAGAAGGAAGAGACGGTGCGCACGAAACGGGCCGAGAAGGCCGCGATCGAACACCAGCTTGGCGAAGTTCGCGTGGAACTGGGCCAGTTGGATGTTCGTCAGCAGGACTTGGTCGCGCGGGTCAAAGATGAGCTGCAGATCGACCTGGCCGAGACGTATGCGACCCGCACGACGGGCGATGTCGATTGGGAGCAGGTGAAGAACGAGATCACCGAGCTGCGCGGCAAGATCGAGCGGCTCGGCAACGTGAATATTGACGCGATCGCCGAGCAGGAGACCCTCGAAGAGCGGCACAACTTCCTGGCCAACCAGGTCAAAGACCTGAGCGAGAGCAAGAAGCAGCTCGAACAACTGATCGACAAGCTCAACAAGCAGAGCCGCGAGAAGTTCGTCGAGACGTTCGAGCAGATCCGCGTGAACTTCCAGCAGATCTTTCGCAAGCTCTTCGGCGGCGGCAAGGCCGACATCGTTCTGGAAGAGTCCGACGACGTACTCGAAGCGGGCATCGAGGTGATTGCCAAGCCGCCGGGCAAGGAGACGCGGAGTATCTCGCTCCTGAGCGGCGGTGAGAAGTCCATGACCGCCCTGGCGCTGCTGTTCTCCGTCTTCCGGACGAAGCCCTCGCCGTTCTGCTTCCTCGATGAGGTGGACGCGGCCCTGGACGAGGCGAACAACGAGCGCTTCAACCTGCTCCTGCGGGACTTCGAGGTCGAGAGCCAGTTCATCGTGATCACGCACTCGAAACGCACGATGAGCATGGCCCAGATGCTGTTCGGCATCACGATGCAGCAGCAGGGCGTCAGTAAGCGGATCGCCGTCCGCTTCGACGAATACGAGCACGAAACCGCCGCGGCGTAGGCAAATCTCCGTCTAGGCTCGGAGCGGGTGTAGATTCGTGCCTATTCTTCCTTTTGCTCCCAATAGCCCTTGAGACGCTCAAAATACTTGATGCGCGATTGTAACTTCGTGATCTCCCTGGGATAGAACTCTGACATGATGTCACATAATTCGAGCATCCATTTCTTGCGGGAGTACTGGGGCCTCAGACAAATACGATTCGAATTCGCAATCTGGATTTGTCCCCATCCCAGGGCACCGACGGTGAGGCAATCCCAGTCAAGGAATTCGATTGGTGCGAACAGAACATCGGATATGGTGGCGTGAGTTCCTTCCAGTGTGTACTTCACCAAGAGCAAGGCGAAGTAGTTCGAGTCCTCCTCGTAGAACCGAGCCAACCTCTCCACGGAGGTCAGGTTTGGCATGTTGAACTTCGTGTCCTCTCGGTGCGTCTTGACATCCACCACGTAATAGAGGTCATCCTTATCCTTGAAGGCGATGTCCGCCATGGATCGTCGCGCAAACGTAGCGGAATACTCCGCGCAACCTCCCCAACAATCTCCTGGAAATGCTCTCCGAGGATGCTTGCTACCGCGTCTCCAAATGCACGTGTGCTTCGTGCCGTGCTTGCCGAAAGGAAGTCAGGATAGCGGTTCAGAAAGTCCTTGGTCTTCTGCTGGACCGCGCGGAATCTGTTGGTATGAAAAACGCAGCTCTTCTTCACTCATGCACTCCAATCTGGAAGGGCCACTGGCCCAGAATCAGAAAAGCGACGGCGGATCCTTACGATGACCTGCGCGGGAGCGAGCATCGAGCTGATCCGGCAGACTGTTTCTCTCCCAGAAGACCCCGTCCGTGTATCCCTGGATAGCGCCGTCGTTGTCGGCCACAGATAGTCGTTTCTCGGCCAGGCAGCAGTATTCCAGGTCAATCTCGACTCCGACATAGTGCCTGCCCAGCTTCTTCGCAACCACGGAAGTCGTGCCGGAACCCACGAATGGATCAAAGATGACATCGCCGGGCAGGGAACTCGCCATGATGACTTTTGCCAACAGCTTCTCGGGTTTCTGCGTAGGGTGGTCGGTATTCTCCGGCATGGACCAGAAGGGGACCGTGAGGTCCGTCCACAAGTTGGATGGATGAGTGACCCGATATCGGCCCCCGTCCGTATCGTCCCAATCCTTGGGCTGGCCCTGTGCATCTGTGTATGGTGCCATGACTCTGCGTTTCAACTTAACCGCGTCCACATTGAAGACATAATGCTGCGATACGGTTGCGAACCAGATGTCTTCGGAGTTGCTCTTCCAATTGGTCTTTGCGCCTCGTCCCTTTTCTCTTTCCCACGTGATCCGATTCTGCACTCTGAAGTACCTCAGAAGCACGCGTTGAATGCATGCAGAAGATCGCCAGTCCCCGCATACGTAGATGGAACCATCCTCTTTGAGGAGTCGCGGTAGCTTGGAGATCCAGGAGTCCAACCAACGTTCGTACTCCTCCAGAGTGCGTTGACTGAAAGACGTTCCATTGAAATCCTTGGTGAGGTTGTAGGGAGGGTCCGCGAAGATGAGATTGAACGCAGACGAAGGCAGAAAATCGAGAACTTCGGAGATGTCCTGCCATATCGTTGAGTCTATCACGTCCGTCAAAAGAACCGGTGCACGGATGGTCTTCAGTCGCAGGCGACACTGTCCCAATTCCTCGGTATCAAGAATAATCGTTCTGTTTCGGGGTGCTCTACCCATCACAAATCACTTTCCAGGCATCAACCCATCGCCCGTGTCCTCGGGGCACTCCCTAAGTGATCGCGCATAAATAACTTGCACAAATTACTATTGATCGATTTGAGGGATTGTGTGATAACACCTGCATGCAGGATGCACAGATGATCGCACGGATTCAGAGCAAGTACCAGTCGTTGGAGCCGGAGATGGATG
>CAYHAJ010000500.1:0-2050 GCA_964354535.1 uncultured Pirellulales bacterium | reverse complement strand
CGCCCAAAAGGGGGCCAGGAGAGAAGAGTTGTAGGAGGGGAAAAAGCGCCGAAAAGGGAGCCACCGCAGGAGACCGATAATGGGGGTCTGGAGACGGTTCCAGATGCCAGAGGTCAGGAAGGATGTGGGCGGTGGAGCATTATGAGTTGATTCGGCGTAAGGTATTGCTCGAAGGGTTGAGTCAGCGGGACGCGGCGCAGGCGTTGGGTCATTCGCGCAAGACCGTGGCGAAGGCGTTGGCGTTGCGGGTTCCGCCCGGGTATCGGCTCAGTGAGCCACGGCCCCGGCCGGTGCTGGAACCAGTCCAAGAGATCATCGACGCATGGCTGGAACAGAACGTGACGGCTCATCCCAAGCAGCGGCAGACCGCGCAGCGGATGTATGAGCGTCTGCGGGAGGAGTAGGGTTTTACGGGTCATTACGGGACGGTGCAGCGATACGTGAAGGAGGCGGCCCCTCGGCAGAAAGAGGTGTTCATGCCGCTGGAGTTTGCGCCGGGCGAAGAGGCTCAGGTGGATTGGCATGAGGGTTGGCTCTTTGAGAACGGCGTCGAGCGCAAGGGCCAGTTCTTCGTGATGCGACTATGTTATTCGAAGGCGATGTTCGTGCCTCCCTACGAGAGGGCCAACCTGGAATCGTTCCTGGAGGGTCACGTGCGGGCCTTCGAATACTTCGGCGGGGTCCCACGGCGAATCGCCTACGACAATCTCAAGGGTGCGGTGATCTACGTGGGCCGGGGGCAGAACCGGCGGCGGACCAAGCGTTTCCAAGAACTGCGGGCGTGGTACCTGTTCGAGACACGCTTCTGCAACATCGCCAAGGGCAACGAGAAGGGCGACGTGGAGAACGGTTGCAAGCGGAGCGAGAGGACGTACCTGGCCCCGGAGCCCCAGGTGGACCGTCTGGCCCAGTTGGCGAGTCAATTGTTCGACGCTTGCCAGAAGGACCTCGGTCGCCCCGGTCCGCAAGTCCATGGCGGCAAGACGGTAAGAGAGCTGTTCGAAGAGGAGAAGCCTCGTCTCTTGCCCTTGCAGTCCGAACGCTTCGCGGCTTGCCGGCGCCGGTGCACCTTTGTGGATAGCCATGCTCTGGTGCGGGTCGATACCGTGCGGTACTCGGTGCCCGTGGCATGGGCCTATCATCCCTGTACGATCGCGATCTTCGTGGGCGAGGTCCGCATCGAGTGTCAGGGCCAGGTCGTGGCGGTCCATGAGCGTTGCTATCGACCGGGACAGTTCGTCCTCGATCCCCGGCACTATCTGCGGCTCCTGGAGCGTAAGCCGGGCAGTCTGGACAATGCCCGGCCCTTCAAGGGCCAGCCGTGGGGAGAATCGTTCGACCTGCTGCGCAAGGAGTTGGAATACCGTTACCCGCAGGACGGCACGTTACGGTACATCCAGGTCCTGCGGCTGTTCACAAAGTACCCGCACGACCAGATCGAGGCGGCCGTTGCTTTGTGTGTGCAACGCCGGGCGTTCAGTGAAGAGGCCGTCCTGAATGTCCTTCGGAATGAACCGCTACCCCCTCGCCGCCGGTTGGATCTCTCGAACCGGCCGGATCTGGCCACGCAAGATACCGGCATCCGGGATGTGGGGATCTAGGATCAACTCAAGAATCGAGAGGAGGTGCTGGCATGAGCGGCGAAAGACTTCTCTTGGACAGCTATCTCAAAACGCTCAAGCTGCCGACCCTGCGGGCCGAATACGAGGCCGTCGCCCGGCAGGGCAGTCAGGCGGACGCTCCCTACGAGGACTTCCTGCAACGACTGGCGGAGCTGGAGGTGCAGCGCCGCACGGCCGTGGCCATCGAGCGACGACTGAAGCTGGCCGAGTTCCCGATGGTCAAGGAGCTTTCCTCCTACCGGTTTGCCGAGGTGCCGAAATTGAACAAAAAGTACGTTCTGGACCTGGCACGCTGCCACTTCCTCGAGAGCAAGACCAATCTCGTGATCAGCGGCCCACCCGGGACGGGCAAGACGCACTTGGCGATTGCCTTCGGTCGCGAGGCCTGTCAACGGGGCTATGCGGTGAAGTTCTTCACGGCCGCACGG
>CAYHAJ010000499.1:0-8232 GCA_964354535.1 uncultured Pirellulales bacterium | reverse complement strand
ATGAGGGGCTCCGCGGGACCGGCATGCACGACTTCTCGCGGATGAATGTCGAAGACATCTTCAGCATGTTCGGCTTCGAGGATTTCTTCGGCAGCGTCTTCGGGGGGGGCGGAGGCCGGCGCGGCGGCGGCCGACGGGGCGGGCCGGCCCGGGGCTACGACCTGGAGACCGGCGTCGAGCTGACGCTGGGCGAAGTCGCGCACGGCACGGAAAAGACCATCGAGTTCACCCGGCAGGATCGCTGTCCCGAATGCAAAGGCAGCGGCGCCGCGCCGGGGACGCAACCCACCCGCTGCCCCTTGTGCGGTGGCAGCGGCCAAGTTGCCAAAGGGGGCGGGTTCTTCCAGATGGTTTCCACTTGTCCGCAGTGCCAGGGGACGGGACAGGTCGTGAAGAATCCCTGCCCGACGTGCCGGGGCAGCGGCCGGGTGCCCAAGAAACGGACGGTCACGATCAAGGTCCCGCCCGGCGTCCATGAGGGCCAGGGCATTCGCGTCGCCAGCGAGGGCGAGCCCGGCCGGGACGGCGGTCCTAATGGCGATTTGTACGTCTACGTGCGAATCAAGCCCCACGAGTTTCTCGAACGCGACGGCAACGACCTGATCGCTGTCGTTCCGATCAGCTTCACCCAGGCCGCGCTGGGCGCAACGATCGAGGTGCCCAGCCTGGATGGCACGCGGCAGCTCAAGGTCCCGGCAGGCACCCAATACGGCAGCCTCTTTCGCATTCGCGGACAAGGACTGCCCGACGTGCGGACCGGCCGCACCGGCGACGAGCTGGTCCAGGTCACCGTCGAAACGCCCACGAATCTCAACACGCGGCAGGAAGAATTGCTGCGCGAGTTCGCCCAAACCGAAAACAAGCACCTCTCTCCGAAATCGAGCAGCTTCTTCGAGAGACTGAAACGGCATCTGGGTAACCACTCATGAACGAGAAGACAACAAAGCGTAAAGAGGAAGAGGAACCGAAAGAGAATGACTCGGCCAAGGCACCGGAGAAGCTCCAGCAGGAAATGGACAAGCTCGGCCAGGAACTGGAGAACGCGCGAAAAGAGAAGGACGAGATAGCCGACCGGCTGCAGCGGGTCTACGCCGACTACGCGAATTTCCAGAAACGCGTGCCGAAGAATATCGCGGACACGGTGGCGTACGAGAAAGAGCGGTTCATCCGAACCTTCTTGCCGATCCTGGACAACTTCGATCGCACGCTGCGGGAAGTCCGTTCGGCGCAGAATCTCGACGCCGTCATCCGGGGCGTGGAGATCATCCGCGACCAGATGCTCACGATCCTCAAATCGCACGGCGTCGAGCCCATCGAGTCGGTGAACGAGAAGTTTGATCCGGAGCGGCACGAAGCCATGCTCCGCCGTGCGGAGCCGGACAAAGAGAACGATATCGTCCTGGAGGAGTTTCAAAAGGGTTACGCGCTGAACGGCCGGGTCCTGCGACCCAGCCGGGTGGCGATCAATAAGATCCAAGCGCCGGCGCCGCCCTCCCCCACAGAGAAAGAAGAAGTCACGCAACAGGGCACGGACGCACCCGAGGCGGCTTCAACACCAGACAGCAGTACGGAGTGAAGAGTATGCCGACCTACGCGTACGTCTGTGACGACTGCCACCACGAATTCGATGCCTTCCAGAGCATCACGGCCAAGCCGCTGCGCGAGTGCCCGGCCTGCGGCAAGAAGGCTCTGCGCCGGCTGATCGGGACCGGGGCCGGAATTATCTTCAAGGGCTCCGGGTTCTACTGCACGGACTATCGCAGCGATGGTTACAAGAGTGCTGCCAAATCCGAAACCAGCAGTAGCAGCAGCAGCGCCAGCAACGCCTCCGAGAAAAAACCGGACGCCAAATCCGAATCGACCTCTGAAACCAAGAGCGAGCCGAAAGAGCCCAAGAAGAAAAAGAGCGCGTGAGCCGGTCCCCAGAGGCTACCGCCTTGGGTGGCAGGGTAGGCAGCATGGCATCGAAATCCGAACGGCAGTTCCAGGGGTTCTCCCGCAGAACATTCACGTTTCTGCGTGATCTGGGCCGCCACAACGACAAGGCTTGGTTCGAGGCTCACCGGTCCGAGTACGAGCAGCACGTGCTGGCGCCCCTGCGCGACTTGGTGAACGATCTGGCGGATTTCATGCTGGGGATCGATCTGTCGTTCGAGGTCTCCCCCGCCGTGGGCAAGACGATTTCGCGCATCCACCGCGACACGCGTTTCTCCAAAAATAAAGCACCCTTCCGGGATCACGTGTGGATTGCGTTCAAACGCTCCGGCGAGGACTGGGCCCACTATATTCCCAGCTACTACTTGGAGATCACCCCCACCTCGTACCATTACGGCCTGGGCTTCTACGACGCCGCCCCGGACCTGATGGCCCGCTTCCGACAGCAGATCGACGAGGACCCCGAGTCCTTTCTCAAAGCCATCGCCTGGTTCGACAAGCAGAACGTGTTCACGGTGGAAGGCGCGCGTTACAAACGCCCCCTCGGCCAGGACAAACCCGAGCCGATCCGCACCTGGTACGAGTTCAAGAGCTTCTACCTGACCTGCGACGGCAAGATCGACAACACCATCCTGTCGCCGAAGCTCGTCGACCAACTGATGAAGCACTTCGGCCTGGCCGCCCCGCTGTATCACTACATCCAGCGCCTCGCCGCACAGGCTTTGCACCGCCGTTCCTGATACGTATTACGGCCGGCTTGGACTTGGGGCATTGCTGTTTCTACTTGTCTTGTCCTGCGATCTGACGAATCGAGCGATGAAGTCCACTTCCGCCTGCTCGACGGTCACGAACCGGTTGTTGCCGGCGTTGAGCCAGCGGCCGTCCTCCCGTTGGAAGTACCGCACGTCGACCGACGCGGCGATCTGCTTGCTGGAAAATCCCTGAGGCAATTCCGCGATCACGGCGGCCTGCGTGTCCTCCCAGACGATCACGTCACGAATCCGGGCGTGGAGCAGCACCCGGGCCCACTCGGGATCGGCCGTCTTGCGCTGGCGGCTCTCCTGGGCGAGTTTCTCCGCCAGGGAGGCCACGCTGACCTTCTCCCAGGCCGACGGATCATCCTGGGCCATGCGATTGATCGTGGCGTACGCCGCCTCGGGCGTGGAGAAGTCCTCCGCCCGCGCGAAGTCTGATACACTCCGATTGACCTCGTACGTTCGCATCGCCGCATCCCACCGCACGGAGGGAATGCCGAGCCACTCCAACTCCGGAAGATTCTCGAAGTCGACATGGGAATCGAGGAAAGGTATATCTGTCAAACGACATCTGCATGGGGCTACGAGAGGACATGGGACAATTCTATCTTTCTCTGGAGGCGTCTCCTCCCGCCCGATCCTGCGCGACAGTCAGAGACTCGTAATGCGATTGTGCCTCCTGTTCCGTGATGATCCGATTCCCGTCCTTGTCCATTTCGCGGATGTGATCGTTGCAGTTGGCGTTCCAGGCGACCGTCGCACTGTAGGAATAGAGCGAAAATCGAGGGAATCCGATCCTCTTTACGTTCTGCTCTTGGCCATAGGTCGACTTGACAGCTTTCAGGAAGAGTTCTTCCGCGCGAGCGTTCTCAAACGTAACGGACAGCATCTGCTCCTCGCTACGGACTTCCCGACCCGTGTTGTAGAACTGGCATCCGCACACCGTGAACCACGCTGCCAAAAGGACGCCCGCCAGACCGATTCGAATATTCGTCGCCATGTTTCTCTACCTCCCTTCGATCCTCATTCCGGATCACCCGTCCCAGGCAATCCTTCCCGGGCATCTCGGCTCCCTCGTGTCCTTCATCGCAGTCTCATCACGGGTGTTGGTCTGGGCGGGGATTACTCAGATGCCAGTCGATGCCGCCCAGTCCGTGCCAGTGCGGTGCGGGGCCGTCGAGCGTGAATTCGAAGGGCAGATTCCCCTCCAGCCTGGTGCCATCCTGCAAGGTCAGCTTGTAAGACACCGTGGGCAGATTTCTCTTATCGTAGACGGCGGAGGTATTGAGAAAGACAGTGCCCAACTCGACTTTGACAATCGGGTTCTTCGAGAAGGTCGTGCAGATCCACTGGACGAGGGCGTCGAACCAGTGGTCGGTCATGTAGTATCCGACGATGGGAAAGTCGCTCCAGGGCGCGTCCTTGGGGAGATAACGGGCGTAGTTCGTCGTGCGGATCTTCTCGAAGAGCTGCTCGGCCGCCTGGCGGACCTCGGCGGCATACTCCAGCGCGTGCGCGTTCTTCTCGCGGGCCACGGCTTCCTTGTCGAACCCGTTCGTCAGGGCGATCCGACCGAGGTCTTTCGTGGCTCCCGGCTTCAGCTCGAAGGCCTGGGCCGTCACCTCGCCGAAGACGACCGGGCCAATCTCCAGGGACAATTTGGCCACGCCGGGGGTCAATCCTTCCAGGTGGAAGCGGCCTTCGGCATCGGTACGGACGTCACGCCGCAACGTTACGCCGTCGGCAAAGGCCAGGGTGCAGACCACGGCCTTGGACGCCACGAGGGCGTTGTCGGAGCCGGTGAGCAGTCCTTGTAGGCCGGCGGAAGGCACCATGACGATGCGCACGGGGGCGAGAATCTCGCCGGGCTGGGGCTGGACCTTCTCACCGGCTTCCGCCATGAGATGGCCGGCCATGTCCAGGCCGCGGACGTACTGCACCTGGCCTGGATACAGGTAGAGGACGGCCCAACCCTCGGCCTCCGACTTGGTCCCCTCGGTCCAGGCTCCGCTTCCGTCCGGCGACCAGGTCGCGCCGGCGGTGATCCCCGGCAGGGGGTTGCCATTGGCATCGAGGTATTGGACACGCAGCTCTGCGAGATCCTCCAAGGGGATTTGCACGCCCGCGAACAGTTGGCCCGGCGCCACGTCGATCTCGGCATGCCCGAGGCCGGTGTCATAGCGCAGATTGTGCGGGAGATAGGCGGTCAGGCGGTGCTTGCCGGGCGACACGAACGGGAACTGAAAATGGCCGTCGGCGTCGGCTTCCACCCTCGTGTGCCAATCGTAATCCAGCCGGACCAGCAAGCCCCCGAAGCTGTAAAGGTGGTGCGCCGCCGTGAGCAGGCCCGCGACGCTCTGGGTCGCCCCGACAACCAGGTCGGGCCCGGTTACTGTCGCGCCGTCCCGGGTAACGATCTGGTAGGTCGGTACGTCGGCCAGAGGCTGGGCGGGATTGAGACGAGCCCGAACCTCCGCTTTGCCCCACTGGTCCAGGTAGCGGCCATTCTTGGTCTTATAGAACTCGATGAGGCTGGGATCGCCGGGCACACCTTGCAGGAGATAGCGGCCTTCGCTATCGGTGAGGACCTTGTCGATCAGATCGCAGGGAAACGCGCGCACGGAGACTTCGCAGGCGGCAACTCCCTTGCCGGCGGGATCGACGACCCGGCCCTGGATCTTGCCGCCCCGGCCGAGGACCAGTGTGCCCAGGTCGCCCTGGTCCGGCTTATTCCAGACCAATGAGACTCCGTAGCCCACCTTCGAGATGTCCAGCCATTGCCCTCGCCCGCCCTTGGCGATCCACAACTCGAACTGGCCCTTCTGGTTGGTGGCGGTCCGGCCCAGAGCCCCGAAGAAGTTCCAGTCGGCGTTGCTGCTGTCCTGGAGGCGGACGATTGCCTCCGCGACGGGCCGGCCCTCTGGATCCACGACGGTCCCCGCGACCCGTTGGCCGGGGTCCAACGCCAAGTGGAAGTCGCGGTACTCCGAGCTTTCCGGCGTCACCGCCCGTTTCGCGTAAATCGGCTTAGTCTCGTAGCCGGCTGCACTGACATAGACGCACAGGCCGTCCTTTCCTTTCATCGGGCCCGACCTCGTCAGCGGCGTGACGAATTGCAGCCGGTACAGCCCTTGCGCGTCGGTCTGCGCCTGGCCGGACGGGCACCGCTCGAATAAGTCCGGGCCCTGGTAACTCAAGACCACGATGTGGCCCCGCACCGACGCGCCCGCGATGGGCGCCCCGGTCTGTTTATCGGTCACCTGGCCTGAGACGGTGACGGTCGACGGCTGAGCCTTCATCGAGAACAGAAGATCGATCCCGTTCGGCCGGGCGGCCTCGATCCGACCGAAAAGAACCAGGGGAGATATCGCAACACAAATCAGGATTTTCTTGCATTCGTTCTGGCACATGGGGTTACCTCGCTTTTCCTCAAAGGGAGACATTATTCCCAAACCTCAAGACTTTCTACATTGGCGGCGACGGTAAGCGCCGTTCGATTCGACGTTGTGGTGATCTCCTGCGGCTCCGGCACGATATGGGCAACATGCGCTTGGCCCGGCAGACGGAATTGGAACAAGGTGACGACGTTGCCGGCACTGGCCGGCCGGACAAAACGCACCATTTCCCCATTCTCGACCCGGAGTATTCCTTTGACCTCCTGTAATTGCAGTATGAGTCGGGTGTCCGTCGGCAGGCCGGGGCTCACCGCCGACCCGTCGATCTCCAGATCGCGCCCCTGGCGGCGCATCGGGACTTCCCGTCCGTCCAGCGTGAAAAGCCGAGCCTGGGCCGCCGCGGACTTCAAGTGCAGCACGTACTTCTCGTTCCCCGCGGGCCGCCAGGCGCTGCCGCTGACCATCGTCCAGAGAGCCGCCACCTCCGCGTGGCGGACCTGCAGGATGGCCGGCAAACCCGGCTTCTGGCCGAGTTGTTGGGCCAATTCCACTGTCTGACGATCCAGTCTCAGCAGCGCGTTGAGATCGGCATCGGCCAACCGCCGCTCGGGAGGCCGGCCTTCTTCGGCCAGCCCTTCCGTGTTGGCCCCCAGCAGCACCTTGTCACCGGCGGACTCGAGCTCCACCAGGCCGGAAGTGACATCGACCCGGGTCTGCCGGGTCCCGTCGGGCCGCTGGACCAGCCGCACCTCGAAGACGGTCCCCAGCGTCCGGATTCGCGCGCCGGGGGTCTCGACGGCGAACCTCCGACCGTCGTGTTGCTTGGCGGCTTCAATGGTGATGGTTCCTTCCTGCAGTTTGAGCGCCGGGCCTCTCCTGCCGTCGGTGATTTGCAGGGCGGTGCGGGGTAGGACCACCACCTTGCTGCCGTCGCGAGCCAGGATCTGGGCTTTGCTGCCGGACCGCGTCCGGATCGACTGGCCGGCGTGAACCGGCTCGCTGGTCGCCACCGGTCGCGGGGAATCGCTGTCCATCACCTCCACGGCCCCGTACAGAGGCTGGAGCCAATCGAGGCCCTCGACCGTGGGCCGCCCGACCATCAAAGTCAGGGCCAGGACCGCGGCGGCCGCCACCGCCGGGGGCCATACCCGCCAGAGCAGCCTTACCCGGGCGGCCCGCCGCTGAGCGTGCACTTCCTGGCATACGGTTCTCACCAGCCGCTCCTGGAAGGAGGAATTCTCCTGGCCGGCGGCGGTCCGTAACAGCCGTTCCATATTCCTCTCGAAGATGTCCCGGTGCGATTCAGGTTTCATGGGTATACCTGCCCTTGTTTGCTTTCCTCTGCGTGCAGCAGTCTCAGAAAGGCCTGCCGGAAGGCTTCTCGGGAACGCGTCAACAGCGATTCAATGGTCTTCTCCGTTTGCCCCAGGAGTCCGGCGATCTCGGCGACCCGCCGGTTCTCCACGTACTTGAGGGCCAGCACTTCCCGCTGCCGGCTCGGCAGTGCCAGCATCGTCTCCTGAACCAGCCACTGTGTTTCCTGGTGGGCCAAGATTTCCTCCGGCAGGGGAACCTCGTCCAGTTTTCCGAGGATTTCACGGGAAACCTCCGCAGGCGGGTCGGCTGTTCCTCCGGGCCGGACCGGCGACCCACGCCACAAAGTAACAGCCTCGTTCTGGGAAACAGCTTTGAGCCAGGTGAACAGCCTGCCCCGGGCCGGATCGAAGCTCCGGATCGACTTGACGCACCGCACGAAGGACCTCTGGACCACTTCCTCGGCCGCTTCGCGGCCGCAGCCGAATTGCACTTGCACAAAGGTCGACAGGGGCACGGAGAACTCCCGGCAAAATCGTTCCCACGCTGGGCCGTCCATGCGGACCAGTCGTCGGACCAGGGTAATTTCTTCTGCTTGATCCATGCACGCGTTCTGAACAAAACTGTTCTTTCCCTATCTATACAGGGCCGGCCGCAAAAATCCTTCGCTCGATTTCGAGTGCCCCACGGAATTCGGTGGTATCCCCAAATGACTACCCAGGTTTTGCCGGGTAGGTCAGCCATTCCTGAAGGGTCCAGACGTGACTGGCGAGGCCCGCCGCCATAGCGGGCGTGCGTTGCCTCCAGGAGCCATCGTCTCGCGGGACGCGCAG
>CAYHAJ010000498.1:0-8512 GCA_964354535.1 uncultured Pirellulales bacterium | reverse complement strand
CCGTGCGGCCGTGAAGAACTTCACCGCATAGCCCCGTTGACAGGCCTCGCGACCGAAGGCAATCGCCAAGTGCGTCTTGCCCGTCCCGGGTGGGCCGCTGATCACGAGATTGGTCTTGCTCTCGAGGAAGTGGCAGCGTGCTAAGTAGGTAGCCAAAAGTTTTCACACAAATAGGTCATGGCACTAGTCAGAATACCCCTGCCACTACCGTCCGAGGCCAGCGTGATCAGCGACAATCATTCTTACCGGTCGACGACAATTAGAATTACCGGTTGTGGATAACCGGTTATAGGCTGTCTGGATGTCCTTTGGTGACAAGGAGGTCCAGATGGTCAAGGATGGTCAGGTAAGGATGTTGATGCGACGGATGAACCAAGAGAAGACGTTGGAGGCAGCGGCCGCGAAGGCGGGGATGACGGACAAGACGGCGCGGAAGTATCGGCGGTTGGGGAAGCTGCCAAGCCAGTGCCGGGTGGTTCACGACGGGAAGACGCGGGAGGATGCGTTCGCGGAGGATTGGCGGTGGGCCGAGGAGTTGCTGAAGAATCATCCGGGTCTGGAGGCCAAGACGCTGTTTGAGGCGTTGCAGCGGGAGCGGCCGGGCACGTACCAGGACGGTCAGCTCCGGACGTTCCAGCGGCGGGTGAAGCGGTGGCGGGCCCTGGAGGGTCCTGGCAAAGAGATCTTCTTCGCCCAAGGGTACCAGCCCGGCCAGTGGGGTGAGTCGGATTTCACGCATATGGGGAGCCTGGGCGTGACGATCGGCGGGGTACCCTTTCCCCACCTGCTGTACCATTTTGTGCTGTGCTGGTCGAACTGGGAGACGGGGACGGTATGTTTCTCGGAGAGCTACGAGAGTCTGAGTCAGGGGCTGCAGAATGCCTTGTGGAAGCTGGGCGGGGTTCCGACGCGTCATCGGACGGACAATCGGACGTCGGCGGTCCATCGGATCGGCAATCCGGAGACGTTCACGGCGCACTATCGGGGCCTGGCGAATCACTATGGCTTTGAAAGCGGCAAGATCCAGCCGCGGAGCCCCCAGGAGAATGGGGATGTCGAACAGCGTCACTACCGGCTCAAGAAGGCGGTGGATCAGGCCCTGATGCTGCGGGGCAGCCGGGATTTCCTCAGCCGTGCGGAGTACGAGCAGTTCCTGGAGCAGATGTTCGATCATCTCAATGCGGGTCGCCAGAAACGGCTGCGGGAAGAGTTGAAGGCGTTGGATCGACTGCCGGTCCGGCGGCACGAGGACTTCCGCGAGGTCGAATGCCGGGTGGGCATCTTCGGGACGATTCGCGTGCTCAAGAACACGTACTCGCTGCACAGCCGCCTGGCGGGAGAATGCGTGAAGGCCCGCATCCATGCCGAGCAGATCGAGGTCTGGTACGCCCAGCGGCAGATCGAGGTGCTGCCTCGCTTACGCGGGGAGAACGGCCCCTGGATCAACTACCGGCATGTGATCGACCGTCTGGTTCGCAAGCCCGGGGCGTTCGAGAACTACCGGTACAAGGACGACCTGTTCCCCACGAGTCAGTTCCGGATCGCCTACGATCTGCTCCGGGAGCAGGCCGGCGCCAGGCAGGGCAACAAGCAGTACCTCAAGCTCCTGGAACTGGCGGCCCAGGAGAACGAGACGCTGGTCAATGAGACCCTGCGGTTTCTCCTGAACCAGGCAGCCCCGCTCAACGTGGGAGTCGTGGAAGAGCGGGTCAAAGCCCGGCTGCGGCCGCCGGCGGTTACCCAGATCGAGATCGCTCCGGTGGATTTGCGGATCTACGATCAGTTGTTGGAGTATCAGGAGGCCCTGGTCCCATGAACAAGAATTTGCAGCAGCAATTGATGGACCTGCTCAAAGAACTGCACCTGCCGACCTTCCGAGAGTACTACGCCGAATGCGGCCGGCGGGCCGTCCAGGAGGAACTCAGTTATGAGCAGTACCTGCTGGAGTTGGCGCAGCGGGAATGCGAGGCCCGTCGGGTCAACCAGATCGCCCGGCTGGTGAAGAGCTCCGGACTGCCGCTGGAGAAGACCCTGGAGAATTTCGACCTTAAACGGATGCCCCTGAAGATCCGCCAGCAGGTCAAGATCCTGTCGGAGGGCTCCTTCGTGGATCGCAATGAGAATCTGTTGGCCTTCGGCCCTCCCGGGAGCGGGAAGACGCCCTTGCTCTGCGGTCTGTGCCACGAGCTGGCCCGGCAGCAGCAGCGGGTGTACTTCAGCACCTGCGACGTGATCGTCCAGCAGTTGTTGCGGGCCCAGCGGGCGCTGGAGCTGGACAAGCTGTTGAAGAAGCTCTCGAAGTACGATGCCCTGATGATCGACGACTTCGGGTACGTCAAGCAGGATCGGGACGAGATGGAGGTCCTGTTCACCCTGTTGGCCTATCGGTACGAGCGCGGGAGCGTGCTGTTGACCAGCAACCTGCCGTTCTCGAAATGGGAGGCGATCTTCAAGGACCCGATGACAACCGCGGCGGCCATCGACCGGCTGATCCATCACAGTGTGGTGCTGGAACTGAACGTCCCCAGCTACCGGGCCGAGGAGGCCAAGAAGCGAAAGGATGGCGATACGTAACATCCCCACTCGAGCCCCCTATAGGGGGCTCCCCAACGGAAGAAATAATTGTCGCTGAAGGGAACAAATAGTTGACGTTCATCATACCGCCATGCTGAACGCGAGCCGGCAGACGCTGGAGTCCGCGGTCTTCAAGGCCGGCGACCTTGCCAGCCTCAGCAGTCCGGAGCAGATGCAGCGTCTTACCAAGCTCTTCCCCGCGGCGCCGGCCGGCAGCGCTCTCGGATACGTTCCGCCGTCCTCCCAAATGCAGTCCATGGCCGATGAGAAGGCTTGGGGAGCCGAGAGTCAGATCGGCAAGAGCTTCAACGCCAGTAACGTCAAGACGATCAAGGGAACGGTTGAGAACGTGGGCTCGTTCCAGCCGGAAGGGGCGGCCGCGGGAGCCTCCGGCGGCCTGCGTCTGCGCGTGAAGACCGCCGACGGCACCCTGGCAACCGTCTATGCGGGGCCCCGATCCTACGCAGACAAGAACAATTTCTACGTCGCGCCCGGCGACGAGATCACGATTACCGGCTCCGAGTCGAAGATCGGGTCCCGGTCTGTCATCGTGGCTTCCCAACTCGGCAAGGGTAGCCAAACCCTGCAACTGAGGGACAAGAGCGGCAAGCCGCTATGGACGACGGGCCCGTCCTCCACGTACACCCAGCCGGGAGCTCAGCCAGGATCTTCTCAGACGTCCGGCGCGCCGAACCAGAGCTCAGCGGGGCAGTCCACCAATCGGACTCGTCCGTAGCAGCATACGAGAGGATGGAGTGACGACCGGGTCGAGGCCGCAGCCTTCGGAGAAACACCGGGGGCTGCGGTCTCACTATTGGATGCACTTACGGTGATGTGCGCCCGTTGCGTACGGTTTGGCGGACGATCTCTTCCTTGAGTTCGGCCATCCATTGCACTTCTTGTCGTGCGGCCTCGACGCTGGGATTCATTTTGAACAGGTTGAAGCCCTTGTAGCCGTGGTCGATCAGCACCAGAAGGAAATCGTGCAGGTCCTCCTTCGAGGGGAAGGAGAACTGGTGTCCCAGGCCGAAGTCGTCGACGAAACCCTCTTCCCCGCGCCGCGGCCGGCCGAACTCGTTCGCCCAGTACGCCTTGGTTCGCCCGGACTGACTCTGCACGACATTGAGCATCTCGGCGACCGTCTCCAACGGAAACCTCCTCCGCGTGCCGGCTTCGAACGTTGCCAGGTGCCCGCCTTCTGTTCTGCCGACCCAGGCGTAGTGGTTCCGGGAAAGGCCGTCGACTCCCGCGAGCAGGGCATACTTGTGGATTTGCAGGTAGTCGCTGGCCGGGCCGCTGATGCCGGCCGAGGTTACGAAGACGGGTACCTCGCCGATGATCTCCTTCGCCATCTTCGCGTACTCGGCGAGCCAATGACCATAGAACCAGACCCTGAATCCCTCCTGGAGACCGTCGATGCGCTCCAATTGCTCGAAGGAGTCGAACAGTCCGAACGTGACCGGCTTGTCGTTCTCGCGTTCGCGGTCGCGTTCCAGGAAAGGATTGATGCAGATACGCCAGGTCACATCCGCAAAGCTACGAAATGTCGTGCCCAGAAACGTGTTCAACTCGGCGATCGTCTTGAATCTCTCCCGTAGCCAATGCTGATATGCCTGCGCGGCGACCGCGTCATTCCGGAAGTCCACGTATACGCCCGAGCCGGATAACGAGGCTCTGTAGGTGTTGATCTCATCACCAAAGGACATCCCGCGCAGACCTTCCTTGGCATAGGTGGCCTTGAGACTGGTGAGACTGTCTCGGAAGTGACGTTGGATTCCCGGCTTCCACAGGGCGGGCAGTCCGCTCGGATAAACGCCGGGGACATTTTCCCGCTCGATAATGCCCAGGAACGTGATCCTCAGATCATGGGAGACAGGCCGGTCCACCTGCTCCAAGACCAGCGTGTGCAGGTTCACTACGCCTCGTTCGGTCGGCGATTCCCGACGGACTTCCTGCGTGCTCCGGACATCTTTCAACCTGTCTGTAATATCGCGATAGCGGCCCTCGGTCATGTCGAACCAGTAGACCCGGCACTTGTCCCGCTCGAAACGCAGACGGGCTTCGGTGGCGAAGCGGATTTCGAGTGGATCGTCGCGTTCCATCGTCGCCATGTCCCAAACCCGCTTGACCAGGCACGTAACTCTGTCTTCCGCGGCAATTTTGTCGGCTGTTGGCCAGAGGATGTTCAGGTTGGCGTAGTAGGTGGCGCCTCGGGCGACCAGCCGGTCGGTCAACTTGTCTACCTGTCGTACGGCCTCCTGCCTTTTGACCGGATCATCCGAAGCAGCCCAAAGCTGCTCGCTGGGGCAGACATTGAACTGATCGAAACCGAGTTGCATAAGCTGGTCCACGTTGCCGTTGCCGGTAAACCCATAACGGACGTAGGGTTTGTCATCCCACCAAACCAGGTGATTCGCGCCGATGCGCCATGCGTGGTTCCGATAGCGACCCTGGGAGCGTTGCACTTTCTCATTGGCTCGGACATACCCGGCCGAAACGAGGCAAATCAGACTCAGTACGACGGAAGCACTGGCTCGATAAATCATGATCGAGACTCCTCAGAGACTGCACGGGCCGTGATGCGCACTTTGTCATCTGGGCGTGATAATTTTGATCATATCGTTGCCCCGCGCTGGCGGCAACGGCGAATCCTTGCCTCCGGGCTCTGCCAGGGGCTGTATCCAAGAAA
The DNA here is from genome assembly GCA_964354535.1 of uncultured Pirellulales bacterium. Lineage (GTDB taxonomy): Bacteria > Planctomycetota > Phycisphaerae > Sedimentisphaerales > Anaerobacaceae > PLanc-01. Next base: position 3,249 of record CAYHAJ010000498.1, on the reverse strand, counting down.
TTGAGGAGGCGCGGTTGCGTGGTGCGCTAAGTTGTTGTATCATCGGCACTTTGAGAGATTCGCTCGGCAGCGCGGCGGTGCGAGTCCGACAGGATCGGCACCGACGCGGGTGCGGGCGATCACCCAGATTCGCCATGGGTAGGCCGAAGGTGAGAATCTGGGCAAGGGGGCCGTCGCGAATCAAGGCAGTTGCCCATCTTGTGCCGGACGCAGGACAGAAAGGTTACTGGATGGATAAATACGTTTGTATACACGGACATTTCTATCAACCCCCCAGAGAGAATCCGTGGCTGGAATACGTCGAATTGCAGGATTCGGCGTATCCGTACCACGATTGGAATGCCCGAATCACGGAGGAGTGCTACCGGCAGAACGCGGCGTCGCGCATTCTGGGCCCGGATAAGAAGATTATCGAGATCGTCAACAATTACGAGAGCATGAGTTTCGATTTCGGCCCGACTCTCATGTACTGGCTGGAGTCGCACGCTCCGGATGTTTATGCGAGGGTGCTGGAGGCGGACCGCAAGAGCCGGGAAAAATTCTCCGGGCACGGCTGTGCCCTCGCGCAGGCGTACAATCATATGGTCATGCCGCTGGCCAACGACCATGACAAGGAAACCCAGGTGGTTTGGGGGATCGAGGATTTCCGACGGCGCTTCGAAAGGGAGCCGGAAGGGTTATGGCTGCCCGAGACGGCGGTCGACCTCCCCACGTTGGAGGTGCTCGCCGCCCACGGGATCCAATTCACCATCCTCGCGCCGCGCCAGGCGAAGCGGGTGCGCCGGCTCACGGGCCAGCGCCGCTGGCGCGACGTGAATGAAGGAGATCTGGATACGAGCGTGCCCTATATCTGCAATCTGCCGTCGGGTAAGCAGATCACGCTGTTTTTCTACAACGGCCCGGTTTCACACGGGATCGCTTACGGCGGGCTGCTCCACAGCGGTGAGAATTTCGCCCTGCGGCTGGCGGGCGCCTTTCCGAATGATGGCGAGCAGACGCATCTCGTTCACGTGGCCACGGACGGCGAATCCTTCGGCCACCATCACCACCACGGCGATATGGCCTTGGCCTATTGTGGTCATCATATCGCCGCCAACAACATGGCCAAGATCACCATTTATGGCGAGTATCTGGAGAAATTCCCGCCCGATTATGAGGCGGAGATCTGGGAGAGCAGCTCGTGGAGCTGCGTGCACGGCGTCGAGCGGTGGCGGAGCAACTGCGGTTGTGCGGCCGACCAGTCACGCTCGGGCCAGCAGCAGTGGCGTGCGCCCTTGCGCCAGGCGTTCGACTGGCTCCGCGACCGTCTGGCGACGGTCTATCAGGATCGCATGGCCGCTTATCACCCCGATCCCTGGAAGGTCCGGAACGAATACGTTCAAGTCATCAACGATCGGTCGCCGAAAAACGTGGACGCCTTCCTCACGAAAGCCGCCGGACGAGAGCTGGAGCATCACGACAAAGTCATGTTCCTGAAGCTCCTGGAAATGCAGCGCAACGGTATGCTCATGTACACCAGTTGCGGCTGGTTCTTCGACAATATCTGCGGCATCGAGACCGTCCAAGTCATGATGTACGCCTCGCGGGCAATGCAGTTGTGCCACGAGATCCAGAATTGGAACCTGGAGGCCGAGTTCAAAAACATGCTCGTGAACGCCCCGACCAACCGGCGGCCGTACACGAACGGCAAAGAGGTGTACGAGGCTTATGTCGAGCCCGCCCGTGTCGATCTCCATCGCGTCGGCGCCCACTTCGCCTTGAGCTCGGTTTTTGAGGAATCCTCCGAGGAATCCATCGACATCTACTGCTATTCCGCTCATATCGAGGATTTCGAGCATGTCGAGGCGGGCGTGCAGGTTCTGACGACCAGTCGCTCGAAGATCCGGTCGAACATCACCCTGGAGGACTACGCAGTAGATTCGGCGGTGCTTTACCTCGGTGACCACCACCTGTTCGCCGCGGTCCAGGGGCGGATGGCGGACGATCAATTCAAGCGCATCCGCCAGGACCTGGTGAAAGCCTTTCGCAAAGGCGACAGCAACGAGGTCATGCGGCAGATGAACGTGGCGTTTGACGGCAAGAACTATTCGTTGACCCACCTGTTCAAGGACCAGCAGCGGGAGATTCTCAATTGGCTCCTCGAGGGTACGTGGAAGGAGATCGAGAGCTCGTTCCGTCATATCTATGAGCACAACTACGCGATCATGCAGATGATCCGCAATATGAATATGCCTCTGCCCAAGGCCTTGTCCGAGCCGGCCGAGTTCATTTTGAATGAAGACATCTGCTCGGCGATCCACGAAGACGACATCAATCTCAACCGGTTGAAGGACCTGGCCGAGGAGGCGGAGCAATTATCGCTGAGCCTCGACAAAGAGAGACTCAGCTTTGAGGGCAGCCGCAAGGTCAGCAGCCTGGCGAGTCTGTGGGAGGATGCGCCGGAGGACTTTCACCTGTTGTGGTCCATCGAAAAGGGCATCGAAATCCTGCGCAGCCTGACGCCGGAAATGGACCTGCAGCACGCCCAGAATGTCTTCTTCACGATTGCCAAGCGCGCGTATCCCCGGATGAAGCAGAAGGCGGCCGCGGCCGACAAACAGGCCGCCGAATGGGTGGAGCACTTCGGCCACCTGGCGCAGCAGTTGGGCCTGGCGATCCCGTAGGAGATTTATGATTTACGATTTATGATTTATGAGTTATAAATCATAGATGCTAAGACGACGATCCAGCGGCATCTTGATGCACGTCACCTCGTTGCCCTCGAAGCACGGCATGGGTGACTTCGGGCCCGAGGCGTACCGGTTCGCGGATTTCCTCCGGGCCGCGGGCCAGAACTACTGGCAGCTTCTGCCGCTGAATCACACGACCGCCGCGGCGGAGTATTCGCCCTATAAGTGTCTTTCCGCCTTCGCGGGCCACCCGTTGTTGATCAGTCCGGACCTCCTGTGCCAGGACGGTTTGTTGACCAAGCGTGAGGTCTCGGACCCGCCGGCCGTCCGCGCCGAGCGGGTGGATTACAGGAAGGTGTCCTCCTACAAGGAGAAGCTGCTCGATGCCGCCTTTGCGCGGTTTCAGCAAGCCCCCCAACCGCCCGATTACGCCGGCTTTGTGGCAGAACACCGCGCGTGGCTTGATCCCTATGCCTGTTTTGTGGCTCTGCGAAAGCGTTTCAAGGGACAGTTGTGGTCCGACTGGCCGGCGGCGCTACGAGATTGCGGATTGCGGATTGCGGATTGCGGATTGAAGGAT
>CAYHAJ010000497.1:0-8827 GCA_964354535.1 uncultured Pirellulales bacterium | reverse complement strand
AACCGGTGCCCAAGGTGATCGACTTCGGCATTGCCAAGGCGACCAATCAGAAGCTGACGGAAAAGACGCTTTTTACCCGCTACGCTCACCTCATCGGCACGCCGGCCTACATGAGTCCGGAGCAGGCGGAACTGAGTGATCTGGACATCGACACTCGCTCCGATATCTACTCTCTCGGCGTGCTCCTCTATGAACTCCTCACCGGGACCACGCCCTTCAGCGAAGAGGAGCTACGTAGGGCCGGCTACACTGAGATGCAGCGGGTCATCCGGGAACAGGAGCCAGTCAAACCCTCCACTCGGATCCGGACCGCCCAGGCAGCCCAGTCGGCGTGGCGCGGGCATCCTGACCGCGATTCGAGGGCGGGACGCCCTCGACACCAAGAGCAAGGGCAAGATGCCCTCGCCACGGGGCGGAGCACACCTTACCAGCAGGTCAGGGGCGATCTGGACTGGATCGTGATGAAGTCCCTGGAGAAGGACCGGGCCCGGCGGTACGAAACCGCGAGCAGCTTGGCCGAGGATATCCGCCGTCATCTGGAGCATGAACCCGTCTTGGCCCGAGGGCCGAGCACGGGCTATCGACTGCACAAGTTTCTCCGCCGACACCGCGCACAGACCCTCGCCGTCTTGGGAATAGCGGTTGTAGCTGGTATGGTGATTGTCATCCTGTCGATGTGGAATGGGGACCGCCTCCAATTCGCCCAGGCGGAAAGGCTCAAGCATGAGGACATCCTCGCCCAGGCCCGCCAGAGCTTCTTCAGATCAGACCACGCAAGAGCCCTTGAGACCATCAAATCCATCCTGGACAGCAAGCACGTTGGGGCGGCAGTTCGTCTCCTGCACGATCAGGTTCTCAGAGATCTTCACCTGAGGGCGAACCGGTGCACGCAGAAGATCGTAGCCAATCCGACGGAAGCAAGCGCCTACTCCGAGCGTGCCTACTACTATGATTGCCTGCACGACCGCATCAAGGCCCGCGCCGACATGGCGACGTGGTCGGCCATCCAGCGCCAACGGGCGTTCTGGGATTCCTGCTTCGGTGAGGCCAAAAGCCTGAAGCGCGTCATCGATGGCCCGTCCGGCTATCAAGTCGTCTTCTCTGCAGAGAGACCTGTTACTCAGACTCCACTACTATCGATTGCCTTTGGGCAGAAAGGAAGGCGTGAAATGAAAGCGTTTGAGATTCCGATGTTGGCAGTGTCGTTGTTTGGGTTTGGTCTGCTATCAGGTCTGGACTCGCCGCCGGCGCGCGCCGGTTTCGTGTTCGGCCAGCCGGTGAATCTCAAGTCGGTCCTCCCGGTCATCGACCCCACGATCGAGGATATCGGCTGTTTCTCCTCCAATGGTCTGGAAATGTACATTGGGTCCTTTGAGCGGCCCGGAGGCCGTGGTCACATCGACATTTGGGTGCTCCGACGTGCCTCAAGTGACGAGGATTGGGGTGCGCCGGAGAATCTTGGACCCGCGGTCAACAGTCCCTACGAAGATTCCCTGGCGTCTGTTTCGGCGGACGGGCTTGCGCTCTACTTCGTCTCTGACCGCCCTGGTGGCTGCGGCGTCTTTGACATTTGGATGACTACACGCGCGAGTAAGAATGATCCTTGGAGCCCGGCGGTGAATCTGGGCCCCGCCGTCAATAGCTCCGCTGATGATGGTGGGCCGTGGATTTCGCCAAACGGCCTGGAACTCTACCTCGTATCGAATCGGCCCGGCGGATACGGCAAGACCGATATCTATGTGACAAGACGCACGACTACGAATGATCCCTGGGGTGCGCCTGTCAATCTCGGTCCCGGAGTGAACAGTCCATACTGTGACGACTTCCTCTCTCTATCGCCCGACGGATTGGTGCTCCTTTTTGGCGAAACCATGGACGCTCCGTGGCGGCCCGGCGGAGTGGGGGGTGCGGACGTGTGGATGACGAGACGGGCATCCCTATCTGCTCCTTGGCAGGCAGCAGCGAACCTTGGACCGCAGGTCAATGGACCCGACAGAGAGAATATGCCACGCATCTCGCCAGATGGTCACATGCTTTACTTCTGTTCCACGCGCGGTGGCAACTGGAACATCTATCAGGCCCCGATCATCCCTATCGTAGATTTCAACGGCGATGGGAAGACGGACCTCGTGGATCTGGTGATGCTGATCGACGACTGGGGGACGAGCAAGACACTGTGCGACATCGGGCCCATGCCGTGGGGCGACGGCAAGGTGGACATCGAGGATTTGAAGGTCTTCATGACCTACTTCGAGAAAGAGAACCCGCCCGGGAAGCCGTAGGGGTCATCGGTAGGGTGCGTACCACGCACCGTCTTTCGGATATGGATATGGTGCGTGATACGCACCCTACGAAGGCTGATCGACAACCGGGGTACGAACCAGACGCCCTGCGACCTCGGGCCGGGAGTTCCTGAGCGCCGCGTGCGCGGCGGGGCTGGGGCGACGGCAAGGTGGACGTCGAGGATCTGAAGGTCTTTATGATCTACTTCGAGAAAGAGAACCCGGTGGCAAATCAATAGTCAACATGCAAACATCAAAGATGTGGAATCGCTGCGCGATAGTATTTTTCATTTCGATCCGTGGTTTTGCCCTTTGATGTTTGGTTCTTGATCTTCCTTCTCGGGTGGACAGGGCCGGCCTAGTTCAAGCGCCGCGGCGTGGCGGAGCCACCGGCCCTTTCTCACGACCCGAAAGGCCGGCGGCAGGGGGCGATGTCAAGAAGAAGCGACAGAAGCAACAAGTGATAGGTGACAGGTGACAAGTCAGAATAGAACTCTGCTTGTCGTTTATGGCTTGTCACCTATCACGCGGCGTCCTGCCCGGCGGCTCAGAAGCGCCAGATCAGGCTCAGGCCGTATTGGAAGCTCTGGTTGCGCGGCTCGTACCAGCCGTGGGAGGCGGTGGAATCGTCCACCCACCAGTATGAGGAGCAGCAGATCAGACTCTCCGCCGAGGCCGATCTGCCAATGGCCGGGCCGAATGGGACCGATCCGACCCGGGGGAACACGGGGTTTATCTTTTGGCGCCGGGTTCTTTTTCGGAGGCCAGTTGCTTGTAGAGAGGCCCCAGAATCGGGTCCTCGGCCACTTGCCGCATTTGGATCTCGCGGGCCTGGGCCTCCGGGATTCCCGCAAACTCCTTGCGGATCTGCTGCTGAATCTCCCACTTCATCTCGACGCAATCGAATGTCTTATTCTTCTTCATTATTCGCCACCACCTCTTTCGGCGAGTAAATACGTATTTCTCGATGGCCGTTCAGAAGGTTCACGGCTTGGTACTCGGCGATCTTCTCGAACTGCACGATGTGCTTGAAGTTCCAACTGACCACAAAATCAACCTCGGCCACGGAAGCGGAAGCGATGTGTTCGGCGTCCGCCTGATGCTCCGTTCCCAAGACCTTCGCGTCGAGATACGCGTCGCGCAGTTGGCGGATGTCCTCGGTGAAATCAATCATCTCAATCGCATGCGGTGGAAGTCCGGCCAGAATCCTCCGAACTTGCTCGGGAGCACGCTGCAATTCCGTCAGCACCGTCGGCGACACGACGAGCGTGAATCTCTCGGTTCGGACCGCATCGAAGAAGGCTCGACTCTCGCGCGCGAATTCCTCATCGAAGCAGCCGCCATAGACGGAGGTATCCGCATATACCCGAAATCGTTTCATCCTGCGCCTGTGAGCCGACACCAACGTTCCACAACCATTAAAATTCTATTATACCATATGAAGTCGCTCCCGGCAACCATTGTCGGTGAGGATTCCGGGGAGGTTCTACCAATGCTTGGCTTGGTCAGGAGGCCCAGGAGAGGAGGACGGGGCAACAAGTGATAGGTGATAGGTGACAAATCAGAAGGCGGGCTCTTGCTTGTTACTTGTGCCCTGTTACTTATCACGCGGCGCCTTGGCCGGCGGATCAGAAGCGCCAGATCAGGCTCAGGCCGTATTGGAAGCTCTGGTTGCGGGGCTCGTACCAGCCGTGGGAGGCGGTGGAGTCGTCCACCCACCAGTATTGCGCGAAGGGCGCGATCGAAAAGTCTGCCGACCGAGCCTTGTGGCGCAACTCTAGCGAGGCCCGTGCCCCGATCCCCGGCCACTGCATGTTCGTCACGACGCCGTCGTTGAGGATTTGGGAGAACTGAAGGCCGAGGAGCAGCAGATCGAGCTCGGCGCCGAGCCCGATTTGCCAGTGGTCGGCCAGGTCGTGGTACGTCTTGAGGCCCAGCGGGACATAGAAGTAGGCGGACTGGCGGTCGTAGCCCGCCGGGTCCTGGGTCGAGTCGTCGTTCAGACCCCGGTAGCCGAGTCCGGCGTAGAAGCGGTGGTCCCAGTCCTTGGTCTCCCGCTGGCGCCCCCAGAACAGGCGGACATTCAGCAGGTAATCGCGGTTGTCCTCCATCGTGTAGGGCGTTCCGTCCGCGAGCGAGCCCTCGTAGTCCACGGTACCGAGGGCGAACTCGCCCTCGACTCGAAAGAGCCGGTTGTCGTGATAGCGCGTGTACGCGCCGGCCACGCCGTACAGAATGCCATCGTTCTTCATCAGGCCCGGCTCTTCGTATTGGAAGACGGAGATTTCCGGGGCAAGCTCCCAGCGGGGCGCCGTCAGTATGTCTTCGGCGGCTCCTTTCGCGCTCGGATCGCCCGCCGCCCCCAACAGAACGCACACCGTCAGTATCTGAAGCATGCTCATCACCGCACCCCCCAAACGTACCGCCTCCGCCCGGCCCCGCGCCGCGTTACTCAGGCGCGCGGAGCAAGACCGGTGAGAACCTCTACGGATAGGAACGACCCCAATGAATGGATCCCCGGCACGCTATTTTCTACCCCCAGACCAATTGTGCCTTTAGCATATCCGCTTTGCCCGCCAAAGTCAAGGCCCGCCCGCCTCCCGAGGAAGAATCCGCCGGAGTCCCGATAAATACCGGGGTGATCAGGCGCGGGCCTCACCTTTCGCGGACGTGATCGGGCCGCCCGCACTCGCAGCACATATTTTTCCCGTCCTGTGGCCCACGCTTGGATGTCTTTATTGCCGAAGGCGGTATCTATTTTGTATGATAGAGGCATGACGACCAAGGAAATCGCGTTAAAGACCATTGAGCAACTCCCCGAGGACGCCTCGTGGGAGGATATTCAAGAGCGGATCAACTTCATTGTTGGTGTGCGCAAGGGCCTGCGCGAGTTGGATGCAGGCCAGGGTATCCCCCATGATATGGTGAAGGAAGAGTTTTTCCGCATTTTCCGCATGGGCTGAAGCCCATCCTACGGACTATCTCGAAGCCCACCTATTACCTCCTGCATCAGCGTTCATCCCCGTTCATCTGCGGTTCAATAGGAGTTGTCGGTAGTCAGTAGTCGGCAGCCGGTAAGACAGGGATCGGGGGGGCAGGGGCAGCAAGTGGCCGTCCTCCGTCTTCCGCCCTCTACCGTCTGTGGCTGCATATCCGTTGGCAGTTGCCAGTTCCCGGTTGGAAGACCTGGATTCCCGCCCCCGACCAGGTCGGGGGCAGGCCCTGCGCGGGAATGACAAGAAAGACTTCACCTCACACCAAGCCACCAGGATCACCAAGGGGGGAATACTTGGCGGCGGTCTTCCTTTGTGGCTTCGTGCCTTCGTGGGAGGGAAAAATTTTTCACGAAAATGCGGAATTTGGGTTGACGCTCTGGTCGAAGTACCATATATTAGCGCGTAGCTTCCGGTGCATAGTGGCTGGAAGCGATCGTGGTGTGTCCAAGGATAACCGGTGTTGGGATTCGAGGGGTGGATTATGGAGCCATTGACGCCGAAACAACGGAAGGTGTTGGAGTTCATCACGGACCGGCTGGACGAGGGTCGGCCGCCAAGCCAGGTGGAGATGGCGGACCATTTCGGCCTGGTCCAGAACGCCGTGTTTCAATTAGTGACCTACCTGCGGAAGAAGGGCTACGTGGTGGATGCCGGCGGGCATCGGGGCTTGCGATTATCACGAGAATACCTCGAGGAGCGGAGGGAGACGGAGGGGCTCCCGATTATCGGCCGGGTGGCGGCGGGCACGCCCATCCTGGCCCAGGAGAACATCGAGGGCTATCTGAGCGTGGAGAAGCTGTTCGGAGGGGGCGCGGGGACGTTTTTGCTGCGGGTCGCCGGCGATAGCATGGTCGATGAGGGGATCATGAACGGGGACCTGGTCGTCGTCAAGTCCGGCTCGACCATCGAGGATGGTCAGATCGGGATCGTCCTGCTGGATGACGAGGCGACGGTCAAGCGGGTGTTCCTCCAGAAGGACCGGATCGCCCTCAAGCCCGCCAACCAGCGGGCCGGCTATAAGACCAGGTATATCAAGCGGTTCGATAAGGACGTTCGGATCGTCGGCAGGGTGGTCGGCTGCATTAGGACAAGTGTAAAGTAAGAGAAGCACCAAGCACTAAATCCCAAAGCTCAAACAAATCCAAAATTTAAAGCACCAATGACCGAAACGCTGTCGCCGGTCGGTGCAGGCGTTTTGAATTTGGGATTTTGGTCATTCGGATTTGTTTGGGATTTGGTGCTTGGAATTTGGAATTTCCGCGTCTCGCGGCTGGTTTCGCGGCAGGTGGATGGACAATGACTTGTCCTATCTATATCGGGATCGCGGGTTGGTCCTATCCGGACTGGGAGGGGATTGTCTATACGGACCCGAAGGCAGATCAACTCGAATACGTCAGCGGGTACGTCGATTGCATCGAGATCAATAGCACGTTCTATCGCCCGCCGGTCGAGAGAAACACGCAATCGTGGCTTCGGAGGACGGCGGGGCGGCCGGAGTTCTTCTTCACGGCCAAGTTGCACCAGAGTTTCACGCACGAGGGCAAGATCGATCCCGTGGTGGTGAAGCAGTTCCATGACGGCTTTCGGCCGTTCCTGGACGCCGGCAAGCTCAAGCACCTGCTGGTCCAGTTCCGGTACGATTTCGCGGACCTGCCGGCCGGCCGCGAGCACTTGGGGAGAATTGTCGACCGTTTCAAAGATGCCTTCCGCATTGTCGTCGAGCTGCGGCACAAATCGTGGGAGAAGCCGGAATCGCTGAGTTTTTTGCAGGACCTTGGCGTCACCGTCGCGAATCTGGATTATCCGGTCTCGCGGCAATCGTTCAACTTGCAGCACTGCACGATCGGCAAGAACGGCTATTTCCGCCTGCACGGCCGCAACGCGGAAAAGTGGTTCAGCAAGGCCGGACGGGACGAAGTGTACAATTATCACTACAACGAGCAGGAGTTGGCAGCCATCAAGGAGCGGCTCGACGTGCTGGGCAAGGCCCTGGAGTCGCTCACGGTGATCGCGAATAATCATTTCCGGGGAGCCGAGCTGGCCAACGCCATCGAGTTGAAGGCGCTGGTCAGTGGCCAAAAGCAACCAGTACCTGAGGGGCTCTTGAAAACTTATCCCAACCTGGCCCAAGTCGCTCTGACGAAATAACTTCAACCAATGAACCTGTGAGTGCAGGGGAGCACCAGTATTCGCAATTGCGCCAGAGGTACGCGCGTCTGTCACTCCTTAGAGTGACCAACCGAATGACAGCCCACGGGAAGGCTGCTGTTTCTTGTCATTCCCGCGCAGGCGGGAATCCACCTGCGCTGCGGCTTTCCTGGACCCCCGCCTGCGCGGGGGTGACAGAAGGCGCCTGGTGTTCATTCTTTTAGAGGCCCTTGGGCTTCGCTATGAGCATCGCTATGTTCTTGTGTGCAACGTTTTTCATCTCGTCTGTCATTCGCGCGAAAGCAGGAATTCTCATGCGCCGACGGTACCTGATCCCTGCGCCTCGATCGTAGTCGAAGACCAGCTCGCAGGGATAACACGCTGAATTTGTCGGTTTCACCGAATCGACATTCGTTACGTTGTCGCTGGTTCGGATGGGGACATTATGCGCATTGCGGCGCTGACGTGCCGGAGTTTCTACAGCCTGCTGAGAGGGGCGGTCTCGGTGTCACGCTGGGTCGAGAAGGCCGCCGAGTACGGCTATGGGGCCCTGGCCCTGGCGGATGTCAACTGCATGGCCGGCGTGGCGGATTTGTGCCAGGGGGCCGAGAAGGCGGAACTCCGGCCGATCGTCGGCGTGGAGATCCTGACCGAAAGCCAGCAGGCGATTCTGCTCGCCGAGGACGACCGGGGGTATAGCAATCTGTGCCGGATCACGACCGCGCGAAACCTGTTGCCGGCTTTCGATCTGGTCGAACAGTTAAAGATCGATAGCAGGGGGGTTGTTTGCATCTGTTCGCAGCGAAGCTTGATAAAGGAATTGGAGCCGCTGTTTCCACGCGGCTGTCTGTTCACCGGATGTCGCGACGTTCCGGAGGCTCAGGCCGCTGTTTCACGGGCTCTCGAACCGATCGTCTGGGCCGGTGCCAACTGGCTTGCGCAGGAGGATATCGAGGTCACGAAGCTTCTGGCGAGAATACGGCAATTGAGCGTGGAGGGGGCCGGTCCGGGGGACGGCGACAGCTTCGCTACCCTGGTCCCTGTAAGTGAAATCGAGCAGAGGTTTCAGTCTTGTCCCCGGGCGCTGGCGAATGCGGACCAATTAGTCGAGCGGTGCCGCTTCCAGTTGCTCAAGGGTAAGCCGATTCTGCCCAAGATCAAGCTCGCCAACGGGACCACCGGCGACCAGGAACTGGCCCGGCTTTGTCACGTGGGGCTGGCCCGGCGCTACCATCCTGCCAGTCACGACGTCATCAAACGGCTGGAATACGAGCTGGCGACTATACGCCAGAACGGATTCAGTGACTACTTCCTGGTGGTCCATGAGATCGTCAACTTCGCCAAGCAAAATCATATCCCGGTGGAGGTTCGAGGCTCCGCCGCCGGCTCGCTGGTCGCCCA
>CAYHAJ010000496.1:0-19144 GCA_964354535.1 uncultured Pirellulales bacterium | reverse complement strand
ATAGATGCCGGACGTCTTGGTTCTGACAAACATAGGCTACTCCTTATGTCACTACAAGAGATAGCCTATGCCTGCACAATAGCAAGCGAAAAAACACAATGCCGGTCATTTTATGGCACTACATTTCGTCGGCCGTCCGGCGGAATTCCCCGTTTTTGGCCCAAAATCAACGATTTTGACGGTGGATGACCGGGGTTGCTGTCGAAGATGGGCCAAGGTTGTGTCGCAGTCCCGCCTTGGATGCCAAGGGCCTTGTCTCAGGCGTGGAGATTGGCTACAATACAAGCTGGTTAAGCGTGCGTATCTCAGCGGCTTCGGGAGATCAAAATGACGCGGACCTCATATCCGTTAACGAGCACGTCCTCTGACAAGGGAGGCTGGACTATAGAACGCCTAACCGTCTTCGCGGCCTATCTGTGCACACTGTTTGTGACCTGCCCGGCCCACGCCCGGACCGGCCGGGGGTGGGGGGCGGCTATGTACGTGCCCTTGGATCGCCTCATCACCAACGCGGAGGCGTTTGTCAAGGAGCATCCGAACGACCCGCGCGGCTACTATCTGTTGGCACGCATACATTACTTCACGTTTGTGGATCAATTACCGTTCGTCCCGATTAGAAATCTAAGCAGCTACCCTCCGGAACTTGCCGCGGACTGGCCTGTTGGTCTGGGACCCGCATAACAAGGGCGAGATCACCTCGGGCCGCCGACTGTTCGGCACGGCGACGTGGTGGCTCCTATTCTCCAGTGGCTACGCGGCTCTTGATGCCCTCGACGATAGCCGGGATGGGTCGCTGTCCGGGTCCGAACTGCGGGGCATCGGCGTCTGGTTCGACAAGAACGCCAACGGCCGCTCCGACCCCGGCGAGGTCCAGCCGGTGATGGACTTCGGCGTGCAAGCCATCCGGACCAAGTCCACGGGCTCCGACCACGGCCTGCCCATGAACGCCCAGGGCATCGTCCTGAAGAACGGCACTGTCGTCCCGACGTATGACTGGATCGTATCCCCGATCCCTCGGAGCCTGGGGCAAGACGGCAGGACCGGCGAGTTGAAAAAGTAGACAGGAGGTGCTGCCTCAATGTGGTACCTGCCCTGGCGCATCCGGCCTCCGACAGGCAGCGAGCAGACGGTGCTCTTCTGGGGCATCTTCGTGCTCCTGGTCGGGTTCGGGGCGGTGTGCCTGTTCTTCGGCTATCGCGCCCTGGCCGAGAAGGCGCAAGAGGCGGCCAAGCTGATCCGCGGCGGTCACGGACAAAACCCCCAGAACCGCCGCCAAGACAACACGACCCTGCCAATGGCACACTGCTCTCATGGGAACACTCCTTTCTCTACGCTCCACCACCGAGGATGCTTTCTCCCCCGGCCCGTGGGCGAACACCCTGGAAGCTGACCTGCGAGACACAACGAGATCGAAATTCACGCGTGACACTCGATGGGTACCGGTTTCTGGGCGAGCGGTCCATCGGCAGGAGGCGCGTTCTGCACCAGGAAAAGTCGCTAAACGACCGATGCGTGGATACTCAACCAACGGCAGTGACTTCGAGGATGGGTGAGAGCTACGGCTGGAACCAGGGGTCGTCTTGGATGGCTTCCATGCACTTGTTGAGCGACAGGCCGTCATAGACCTCAACCCAGCGCCCTGTGTGCCTCATATAGGCCAGGGCGAAACGATCGCCGCCCTTATACTCCATGCGGGTGAACTTCAGTTCGAAGGACGGCGAGATCGCATACGGCCCGGGCGAGTTGTACGTGGCGCAGAAGTAGAAGTAGGACCCGTGCCATTTGGCGCAGATGTCCACCAGGTAGTTCCATTGCATGTCTTTGGGCGGCGGTTTGATATTGGTGGGCTTCAGGATCTTCTCAATCAGTTCCGTAGCGGCCCGCGTCACCCGCTGTTTGAGATGACCCGGCACCTTCGGCGGGCGGGGTTTACGCGGGCTGTAAATCCATCTCTTTGGACTCCTTGCCACGGTCGTCGCTCTCCGCAACTACAGTCATTTCGCCCCATACACGAATACGCGGCCTGTTCTTGCATGACTACGATCCAAGGCCGATCGCGTTCCTCTGGTGGGGCAAGCCCCACCCTGCGTTCCGTCATTCGTCCTCCGGCCTCTGTCCTCTGGTCTATGACTTCTTGTAGGCGGTCTCCGGGTCGTAGACTTTTGGGGCGATCAGGTCAAGGCCGGCCTTGCTGCATGGGTTTAAGGCCCGGTAGAAGCAGGACTTATAGCCGACGTGGCATTGTCCTTCGGTGACGGCGACCTTCAGGATCAGGCAGTCCTGGTCGCAATCGACGAGGATCTGCCGGACGGTCTGGAAATGGCCGGATTGCTCGCCCTTGAGCCAGAGCTTGCCCCGGGAGCGGCTGAAGTAGGTGGCCCGGCCGGTTTCGATGGTGCGGTCCAGGGCCTCGCGGTTCATCCAGGCGAACATCAGGACCTCGCCGGTCTCGGCGTCCTGGGCGATGGCGGGGATCAGGCCGTGGGCGTCGAACTTGGGCGTGAACTGCAAACCTTCTTCCACCTGCTTCGAATCCAAAGGGGCCTCCGGATTTATGATTTTCCATTTATGATTCATTATTTGGCTTCGCCCGCACGGGCCCGGTCCCGAGCCGATGGCCGGTTCCCGTGCATAGCGACCCTGAGCCGCCCATCGTAAATCGCAAACAGTAAATCGTCAATGGCCCGCTTACCTCTTGTCCAGGCGTGCTTTACAGACTATGATTTACTATGACAAGGGATTTTCAGGAGGTCCGTTTTGCAGGATGCACAGAACGCCGGCAGGAAGGGGCACGGGTCGCTGATTGCGCGCATCGCGGTGGCGACGGTGGCGATCTTATGGGTCCTGCGCGGGCAGGACTGGGGGAAGTTGGCCGGAGTCTTCCAGAGTCTTAGCCCCTGGTATTTCGGGTTCAGCCTGGTCATCTACGCGGTGGCCCAGGTGATTATCGCCGTCCGGTGGTGGATGCTGCTGCGGTCCCAGTCGATCTACATTGATGTGCTGGCGGCTGTGCGGCTGTTCTTTTTGGGACTTTTCTATAACAACTTGATGCTGGGGGCGGTTGGGGGTGATCTGCTCAAGGCTTGGTACGTTACCAAGCACACCCATAGGCGTCTGGAAGGGGTGTTGAGTGTTTTCGTGGATCGGGGTATCGGGCTGGCGGGGACGCTCCTGATCGCGTTTTTCACCTATTTGACGTTCGTGCGGGGTCAGATCGCCGCGCGGACTGGCGCACGGGAGGCGGGTCCGCCGGGATGGCTCTCGCAGCATGGGGGAGTGATCGCGTTATGGGCCACCGTGGCAGTTGGAGCGACGCTCGTGATTGTGCTGGTGCATCCGGCCGGTCGGGGGGCCTTCGTTCTGGGGGCGGAAAAGGCACGGCTCAAGGGCTTTTCGCTGCTGCGGAGGGTGAAAGATGCCGTCGTGGTGTATTGTTCGAGGCCCTGGACTTTGCTGGGGGCCATGATCCTCACGTTGGTCGGACAAAGCATCGTGATCGTGGCCTTCTGGCTGCTGGGGAGAAACCTGGGGATTGAGGCAGGGCTGCGGTACTACTTTGTGGCTTTTCCCATCGGCTGGGTGGTCGGGGCGATCCCGATCAGTCCTGCCGGATTGGGCACCACGGAGGCGGCGACGATTGGGCTTTTGTGCCGGCTGACTGGGGCGCCTGCGGAGAAGGTTCTGGTCCTGGTGCTTTGCCAAAGGTTCATTTGGGTCCTGTCTTCCTTACCCGGCGGGTTGGTTCACCTGCTGGGTGCCCACCTGCCGCAACAGGAGATTTCTATTGACGCACAAGAGCGTGCCAATTAGCTTATCGACGTGATGCGCCGCTCTGTGCACTCGAGTTTTGGGGCTCTCATGGTTGGCGGCTGAAAGCCGTTACGGGATGAATATCGGTAGACGCTTCAAGTTCTTCTTCTTTCGCGGGTTGGCAGTCCTGCTGCCGACCATACTGACCCTGTGGATTTTGGCTTGGGGGTATGTCTTCGTTCAGGCCAACATCACCGTGTATATCAACCACGGTTTGGTGTGGCTGATTCAGCGGGTCCAGGGTCCGGAGGGGCTGCCGAAGGCCGACTTGGAGAAGATTCTGGTCAATGGGACGGCCGGTTCCGTCGTGGGGTTCCTGATTGCCCTGGCCATCGTGGTTTTTGTCGGGGCGTTGCTGGCCAGCGTCGTGGGCAGAGCCCTGTGGCGCATTGTCGAGTCGTTCATCCTGAACACGCCGGTCCTGCGGCGGATCTACCCCTATGTCAAGCAGGTGACCGACTTCGTCCTTTCGGACCAGGATCAGAAGCAGATGTTTTCCCGGGTGGTCGCCGTGGAGTATCCCCGTAAGGGAGCCTGGTCTCTGGGGTTGGTCACAGGCGCGGGTCTTTCGCAGGTTTCCGACGAGTGCGGGAAGGAGTTCCTGACGGTGATGGTGCCCACCTCCCCGACGCCGGTCACCGGATACGTTGTGGTCGTGCCGAAAGAGGATACGATCACCCTGGATATGACGATCGAAGAGGCGTTCCGGTTCATCATCAGCGCCGGCGTGATCTCTCCGGACCGGGAGCGCCCCACCGAGGCCCCGTTGCCCAAGATGGTGGGGGCCGCGTAGGATTAAGGGAACCTTGATTAAGGAGGCTGGAATTGCTTTTCACGATCACAAGCAAGCATATTACGATCACCGAGGCCATTCGCTCTTACGCCGAGGAGAAGGCCACGAAGCTCTCGCGGTACTATGACGGCGTGAATCAGGTGGAAGTGGTCGTCGACAGCAGCCACGGAGCGAACAAAATGAACGTGGAAATCATCGCACGAGGAGAGCACGGCGTGGTCTTCGTGGCGACGGAGGCGGGCGAAAGCGCCTATCCCTGCATCGATGGGGCGCTGCACAAGCTGGAACAGCAGTTGCGCAAGAAGAAAGCGAAGGAGAGAGACGATAAGCACATGGGGCCGGGAGGCAGTTATGCGGGACCGACCCAATTGTAGCGGCGACGAGGGCGCCGCCGCGGGTGGTTGGACGGTTGTGGTATCGGAAAAGACTGGACGTGAAGATGAAATTCGATGAGTTTGTGTGTTTCGAGGCGACGATTCCGGAGTTGCAAGCGACGGATCGGGATGGCGCGATTACGGAACTGGTCGCCGCCCTGGTCCAAGCGGGAAAGATTCCGAGCGAATCCGCCAAGGACGTGGCCAAGGCTGTCGTCAAGAGAGAGAACGAAGCGAGCACGGGCATGGGAAAGGGAGTCGCCATTCCGCATGTCAAGCACCCGGCGGTGAAGAACGTGATCGCGGCCGTCGGGCAAAGCAGCGCGGGCATCGATTTCGTGTCTCTGGATGAGCAACCGGTCTACTCGGTGATTCTGCTGGTCAGTCCGATCAACAATCCCGACAAGCATCTGCAGGCCATGGAGAACGTCTTTCGCCACCTTCAGAAAGAAAAGTTCCGCAAATTCCTCCGGCAGTGTCGCCAGTCGGCGGAGTTGGCGGATTTGCTCAAAGAGGCCGACGAGAACCCCTCGTGGT
This sequence comes from uncultured Pirellulales bacterium, assembly GCA_964354535.1. Lineage (GTDB taxonomy): Bacteria > Planctomycetota > Phycisphaerae > Sedimentisphaerales > Anaerobacaceae > PLanc-01. Next base: position 13,630 of record CAYHAJ010000496.1, on the reverse strand, counting down.
GAGCCGAACCGAGAAGCTGTGGGGTGGCCAAGCCCGGTATGCCAATGGGAGAAAGGGTCTTGGAGAAACTGGTTCGTGAGACCGTCGTTGAAATCAAGAACGCCGAAGGCCTTCATATGCGCCCCGCCATGCAGTTTGTGGACTTGGCGAGCCGCTTTCAGTGCGATCTCACCGTTAGCAACGGCCAAACCGAGGCCGACGGCAAGAGCATTATGCAAATGAGCATGCTGGCGGCCACCTGCGGGACGCGCCTGAGCCTGCGCGCCGAGGGCCCGGATGCGGACCCGGCGCTCGAGGCGCTGCGCGAGTTGGTGGAGGTCAAGACGTTCGGCGAGCCGCCGCCGTGATGCAGGGGTAACAAGATTCCAGGAAGGAGTTGGAGGTCTCCCGGGGAGGGCGGGTGAAACTTCCGGCTCGAAACGAATCCGGCATGGAGATCAAAAAGGGAATTGCGGTCTCGCCGGGGGTGTCGATCGGTAAGTCGCTCATTGTGGATTCCGAGGACTACCGAATCCCACGGCGGGAGATTGAGCCCTCCCAGAGGGCGGTGGAGATCCAGCGCGTACGCACCGCCTTTCAGGACGCCAGCGACGAGTTGGATGCGCTCGAACGGGGTCAAGATGAGGCGACCGGCGGGCGCATCAAGGACATCTTCGCGGTCCACCTGCGGTTTCTGCGGGACCGGAGCCTGCGGCGCCAGATCACCGATATGGTCCAGACGCAATCCGTGACGGCCGAGTACGCCGTCTCGACCGTCCTGCGGGAGATCGCCGCGCATTTCGAGACGAACGTCAAAGATACCTACATCAGCGAGCGTGCCGCGGACATCTACGACATCGAGCGGCGTCTGCTGCGCCGGCTGTTGGGAACCAAACGGGAAGACATCCTGCACCTGAAAGAGGAGGTCGTCGTCGTCGCGCGGCAGCTCAGTCCCACGCAGACGGCCGGCTTCAACCGGGAGTACGTCAAAGGGATCGCCTCGGATGCCGGGGGACGGACGAGTCATGCGGCGATTGTGGCCCGCTCGCTGGGCATTCCCGCGGTCGTGGCCCTGGAAGACCTGACCGAGGTCGTGCGCGGCGGCGATCAAGTCATCATCGACGGCAATCGCGGCATCGTGATCGTCAATCCGGATGAGGAAACCCGCCGCCAGTACGAGGCCTACTCCCGCGACTTTGTTGCCCTCGAGCACAAGCTCGACACGCTGCGCGAGAAGCCGGCGACGACGCGCGACGGCGTCCGCATCAAGCTGCTCGGAAACATCGAGTTTCCGGATGAGGCGCATCTGGTGCTGGACAAGGGCGGCGAAGGCGTCGGCCTGTACCGCACGGAGTTTCTGTACCTCAATCGGCCCACGGAACCGGTCGAGCAGGAACAGTACGAGGCCTATGCGGAAGTGGCGCGCGTCTTCAAGCATAAGCCTGTGGTCATTCGTACGTTTGACTTGGGCGCGGACAAGTACACGCAGAGCCGGCGTTTGGCCCCCGAGCCGAACCCCTTTCTGGGTCTGCGCTCGATCCGGTTCTGTCTGCAGAACCTCACGATGTTCAAGACGCAACTCCGGGCGATCCTGCGGGCCTCCGTGCTTGGCCAGATCAAGATCATGTTCCCGCTGATCACGAACGTCCAGGAGCTGATGCAGGCCAAGATGATCGTCCACGACGTGATGGAGGACCTGGACGAAGAGAACATCCGCTACCATCGCCAAGTCGAGATCGGCGCCATGATCGAGACGCCGTCGGCCGCCTTGACGGCTTCGACGCTGGCCCGCGACGTGGATTTCTTCAGCATCGGCACGAACGATCTGACGCAGTATACGCTGGCCGTGGATCGGGGCAATGAGCTGGTCTCGCCGTTGTACTCGTCGGCCGACCCGGCGGTGCTGCGGCTGATCCGGATGATCATTCAGGACGCCAACAAGGCCGGCATTGACGTCTCGGTCTGCGGCGAGACGGCGTCCGAGCCGGAATACGTCATGTTGCTGCTGGGCATGGGCATCCGCACGCTGTCCATGACGCCCCCCATGATTCCGGAGATCAAGCAGGTGATTCGCTCCGTCACCCTCGAGGACTGCAATCATCTGACGCGCACGGTCCTGGCGATGAACTCGGAACGGCAGATCTCCAGTTATCTGCGCGCGACCGCCCGCAAGGTCTTGCCGGAAGCCTTTTGAGTGGATGAAGGATGATTGATGACTGACGAGGTGCAGGCCGCCATACGATTCCGCATCGCCGGGGCGATGCGGTTCCTCTCGCATGCGGAAACCGCGCGCGTCCTGCAGCGCGCGTGTGCGCGGGCGACCATTCCGGTCCGGTATTCGCAGGGGTTCAATCCGCACCCGCGTCTGTCGCTGCCGCTCCCGCGGCCGGTGGGCGTCGAGTCGGACGACGAGTTGCTCGTGCTCCGGCTGGAGGAGGACCGGGAGAGGGCCTCTCGGGAGAGCCGGGCCGAGCGGGAAGCGGCCCTGAAGCGGGTTCTCGCCGAACAATTGCCGGACGGGATCGACGTGCTGACGGTGGACCTCACGCCGGGCCACGCCTCATGGCAGCCCCGATCCGCCGCGTACGTCTTTCCCGTACGAGGAGAGGAGGCCGGCTGGGAGGAGAAACTGAGGAGCCGGATGGCGGAGGTGATGGAGAGCAACCGCTGCACGGTCGAGCGGGCTTCGGGCGAAGGCGGAGCGGCGCGATCCGTCGATGTCCGGCCTTTTCTGGAGGCCCTTCGTTGGGAGGAGGACCATCTGATTGTGCAGCATCGGACCGGCCCCGCAGGTTCGATCCGTGTGGACGAGATCCAGCAGCTTTTCGGGTTGCGCACCGAGGACTTGGCCGGACCGGTCCGCCGGACCCAGGTACTCTGGGAGACAACAGAATTTACGATTTATGATTGATGCCCAAAGGGATAGGGAAAATGGCACGTGAGATGCTGATTAACGTCGCCGAGCCCGAGGAGTGCCGAGTCGCCGTCGTGGAAGAAGGCAAGCTGGAAGAACTCTATGTCGAGCGGGCCAGCGCGGGCACTCATGTCGGCAGTATTTACAAGGGGAGGGTCGTCAATATTGAGTCGGGGATTCAAGCCGCCTTTATCGATATCGGGATCGAGAAAAACGGCTTTCTCCACATCAGCGATCTGCACCCCCGGTATTTTCCGGGAGGCAAGAACACCGCCCTGGAGGTGATCGGCCGCCGACAGGCCCTCAAGGATCGCCCACCGATGCAGAACTGCCTGCACCGCGGCCAGGAAATCGTCGTCCAAGTGACGAAGGAAGGACTCAAAACCAAGGGACCCACGCTCAGCACCTATCTGGCTTTGGCGGGCAAGCACCTGGTGATGATGCCGTGGATGAAAAATTATGGCATCTCGCACAAGATCGAGGATGAGGAAGAGCGCAAGCGACTGGCGCAGCTCTTCGATGAGAGCAAGGCCCCCAAGGGCCACGGCTTCATCATTCGGACCGCGGGCGAGGGGGCCTCGAAGAAGGATATCCAGGCCGACCTGAAGTATCTCGATCGGCTCTGGCGCGCCATGCAAACACGGATGGAGACCGAGAAGGCGCCGGGCGAGATCTATCTGGAGTCGGACCTCGTGATTCGGGCCTTGCGGGACCTGTTCGGCAACGACATCGGGCAGATCATCTGCGATTCGGACGCCATGGTGCGCAAAATCAAGGATTTCCTCTCGATCGCCGCGCCCCGACTCAAGCCGAAGGTGGTCTACTACGACGAGAAGATCCCGCTCTTCCACAAATATCAGATCGAGGAGGAGATCGCCAAGATTCAGGCCCGCGAGGTGGAACTCAAGAGCGGGGGCTCGATCGTGATCGAGCAGACGGAGGCGCTGGTCGCCATTGACGTCAACAGCGGGCGGTTCCGGCGGCAGAAGAACGCCGAGCAGACGGCCTTCGAGAACAACATGGAAGCCGCCACGGAGATCGCCCGGCAGCTCCGGCTGCGGGACTTGGGCGGCCTGATCGTCTGTGATTTCATCGATATGCGCAACGCGAAGCATCGCAAGGAGGTGGAGCGGGCGTTCCGCGAGGTGGTCCGGGCGGACCGGGCGCGGTCCAAGATTCTGCACATCAGCCGGTTCGGCGTGGTCGAAATGACGCGCCAGCGGATGCGGCCGTCCCTGCAGTTCAGCACGTACCTCGCCTGTCCGCACTGTGCGGGGATGGGTTTCATCAAGAGCCATGAGTCGCTGGCCCTCGAGATCATCCGTCTCTTGAACCTGGCGGCGTCGAGGGATCACATCCGCCGCATCGAGTTGACGGTCTCGCAGGAAGTGGGCGATTACCTGCAGAACGAGAAGAGAACCGCCCTCGCCCAAATCGAGCAGTCCAGCGACCGGCGGGTCATTATCCATTCTTCCCCTGACTTCCGAGGCGAGCAGCGCACGTTGCTCTGCTTCAACGACCGCGGCAGCGAGGTGAAGCTGTGAGTGGGGCGCGCGCGCTCCCGACGAGCGGGACGGCGGCAAGGGCGGGGCAAACCGTGGTGTTCGATCTGGAGTACGCCCGGCGCGTCATCCAGGCCGAGGCCGAGGCGATCGCGGCGATGACGCCCATCGTGAACGGCGCCTTTGCCAAAGCCACGGCCATGATCTATCACTGTACCGGCGCGTGCATCGTCAGCGGGATCGGCAAGGCGGGGATCATCGGCCGTAAGATCAGTGCCACCCTGGCTTCCACAGGCACGCCCAGCCATTTCCTCCATCCGGCCGAAGCGGTCCATGGCGACTTGGGACGCTTGCGGCGCGAAGATGTCGTGATGGTTCTGAGCTATGGTGGCGAGACGGACGAGATCATCCGGCTCATTAATCTGGTGAAGCAGCTTCAGATCCGCCTCATCGCGATCACGAGCGACGAGGATTCGACCCTCAGCCGGCACAGTGACGTCGTCTTGTGCATGGGCAAAGTGAACGAGGCGTGTCCGCTGGGCGTGGCGCCGAGCGTCTCGACGACCTGCATGCTCGCGGTCGGCGATGCGCTGGCATTTACCGTAATGAAGGCCCGCCAGTTCAGCGTGGAGGACTACGTCCGCTTCCATCCGGGCGGCTCGCTCGGCGTGAAGCTGATGACCGTGGAGCAATCCATGATGTTCCGGCCCGGCGAGAAACTGCCCCTTGCCGGCAGACGCGACTCCATCCGCCAGATGCTGGACAAAACCCGCGACGTGAAACGGCACGGCGCGGTGATGGTCGTGGACGAGGCCCAGCGGCTGGCCGGGATCATTACCGACGCCGATCTGCGCCGCTTGCTGACCCGCAGTGGCCCGGCCGCGCTTGACCTGGAGGCCGGCGCGGTCATGACCGCCGGTTGCAAGCGCATCCGGGCTGATGCGCTGGCCTCCGAGGCTACGGCTCTGTTCCACAAGTACCGGATCGATGAACTGCCTGTCGTGGATGCCCAAGACCGGCCGGTCGGCCTGATCGACGTGCAGGATATCGTAACGATCAAGGTGGTCGGGTGAGTCATCGGGAATTTGCGGTCGACGATCCGCAATTTGCGCGTTGACGAATCGTGCTATGGAGAACAAACTGGCAGCGAACCTCGCGGCGATTGAGATGCTCGTGCTGGACGTCGATGGTGTGCTGACGGACGGGCGGATCCTCACGCACCAGGATGGCAGCGAGAGCAAGTGCTTTCACGTGCTCGATGGGCACGGGATTCGTCTGTGGCAGCGGGCCGGCCTGCGAATGGCTTGGCTCAGCGGGCGCCGCTCGGTGGCGACGAGCTGTCGGGCCCAGGAGTTGCAGGTGCCCTATGTGTTGCAGGATTGCCATCAGAAACTGCCGGCGCTGGAAAAGCTCCTGGAGGAGGTGCGTGTGCCCGCGCAGAAGGTCGCCTATGTCGGGGATGATTTGATGGACCTGCCGGTGATGCGCTATGTCGGCTTCGGGGTGGCCGTGGCCAACGCGGTCGAGGAGGTGAAGCAGGGCGCGGATTATGTTACGGCTTGCGCCGGCGGGGCCGGTGCCGTGCGCGAGGTGATCGAGTACCTTCTCAAGGGCTCCGGCCGGTGGCAGAGCCTGGTCGAGATTTACGGTTTATGACTTACACTGTGGGAATGGGCGAATCACGGCCGTTTTCGATTTCCAAGGGAGCGTCGCTACGCCGGGCGACGGGGCAGGGGCTCTCGGCACACCGTGGGCTGGGCCAAGCCAAATCGTAAATCCTAAATCGTAAATCCTGAATCTCGAGCGGACCATGGATGTGACCCTCCGGAAACTCGTTGTGGGTTTGATCGCCCTGGCAGCACTGGTTGGGGTCTTTCTGCTCTACACGCGGACCCATCGGACGCCACCGATCGTTGCTGACCTCGCCAAAACGGCGCCGGTGCCCGTGGCCGACGTGAACACAGACGAGCCGAACACGGGCGGCGCGATTCTCGGCACGGTTATCGGTCGGGTCGAGCAAACGCGTTTTCTGCACCGGAACGAGCGCAATCAGGTGGATCGGGTCTTCGGCTTCGAACAGCTTCTGCATCAGCAGGGGAATCAGTGGGAGATTACCAAGCCCTACCTGAAGCTGTTCTTCCCGGCGTTTCGTTGCGACGTGACGGCCAACCGGGGCAAGGTCCAGGTGGACGCCATGTACTCCCAATTGATTGCCGGAGACGCCCAGTTCTTGGGCAACGTCGTCCTCCACATCGTTCCTACCGAGCCGAACGACGCCATGGAGTGCTTCATTCACCTGGACGACGTGGAGTTCCGCGCCGCCAAGTCGCTTTTCTCGTCCGCCGGAAACGTACGTTTTCTTTCACGTCGGGTCCAGCTTACCGGAACCGGCCTGGAGTTGCTCTATGACGAGGGCCGTAACCGCCTCGAGCTGTTCCGGATCTTCGATCTCGACAGCCTGCGCCTGCGCAGTCGCGATCTGGGCTCGGTCGCCGATCTGACACCGCAGCGGCGTCCCGCCGGGGAGGCTTCGCCGCAGAATCTCGCCGCCGGGCAGAAGCCTGAGGCGGGTGATCCCGAGGTGGCACCGACCGGCCGCTATCAATGCATCTTTCACCGGAACGTCACCATCGACATGCCGGACCGGACCGTGACGGCGCGGGATGATCTTGCCATCGACGATCTTCTGTGGTCCGGGGCGCGGAAACCCGGCGCCCCGACTACGTCCGTGCCCACTCTGGACGATCCGAATACCGCCCCGTATCCCGGCCCCAACGCCCTGGACACGACCGCCTCGTCGCACGCGGGCATCAGCGCTATGCCCCCGGAGGCCTTCGACACGGTTGTCACGTGTGACGGCGGGTTTGCGATCACGCCCATGGGCGGCGGGCTGCTGGCGGAGAGCCGTCAGGGGGGCGCTCCCGCTGGTGGCGGTTTGCTGCCGGCACAGAAGACCGAGAGACCAGAGCCCGGGGCGGAGAAGAGAACCCCGTCTTCGGCGGCCTTGCCTCGGCAGCGTGCAAGGGCGCAGCGGATTCATTTTGATGCCGTGAGCACTGACACCACCCTGGACGGCCCTGTCGAGATGGCGTTTCCGCTCGACCCGAATAGCTTGCGGGGCGCCAAAGCGGGCGCCGGGGCCATGCCCATGACCATCACAGCCCAGAAGGCCGTGCGATTCCGCGCCGCGTCCAACCAGGTGTTCTTCGAAGGGGACTGCCAAGTCACGCTCGTAAGGACCGAGCCGAATGTGGTCTACGACTACCTCCTGACGGCCCCGCGTCTGGTGCTCGATCTTGCTTCCGATCCCAACGGAGCCAAGGGCTCCCAGGTTACGGCCCGCAAATTGGTGACTGAGGGAGGTCCGGCCGCTCTGCGCATCCTGCGCAAAAGCCCCAACGCGCTGCTCGGCGGGACGAAACTGGATGCCGCACAACTGCAATACGCCGTCGCTCCGGACGAATCCGGCGGACAACGCGCCCCGCCGGCCGGCGGTACCGAGCTGACGGCGGTCGGCCCCGGCGAGATTTGGATTCGCAACGACGCCATCATCAATCCGAAGGCGGACCCGAACCAATTCAGTCTCGCCCGACCCTGTGTCGCCCGCCTGACCAACTTCGACACGTTGAGGTACCTGGCGGCGCCGAATCGGATCATCGCCGAGGACGATGCCCAGCAGCTTCTGCTCGACTATTTCCCTCTGGTGGATGGCAAATATGTTCGACACCTGCGAGCGGTCGCCGGCCACGTCGAGGCGTCGCTCGAGGAAATCACCAAGGGCCATTTGGAGCTTGCCACGCTCACCGCCACGCAAGGCATCGAGTATGAGGACCAGACCCCGACGAACGCCGTGAGCTTCGCCGGCTCCACGCTGTTCTACGATTACCGTGAGGCCCGCGTGGCGATCCGGGGCGACGACCAGCAACGCTGCTATCTCAACGGTACGCTCGTCGATCAGATCGACCTGAACCTCAAAACCGGCCACAGCCAAGCCGAAATCCTCGCCCCCAGCGTCCTCCAGGTCCGACAGTGATGGGAGGTCTCCCGGGGCCCGAGTTTGAGCTTGCAGAACTCGGCGGCCGCCGGTATTGTCTGGGCAGTGAGGGACCGTGTCTCGGCGGTTCACAGATTCTCGAGTGTGCCAGGATTCTCTTAAAGGCATTGTATGCCGACCATCCTGCGGGTCATATAGATTCCGGTTCTATGAGGCGGACCTCGACGAACCACCCCGTGTTTATGTGGGCAAGGAAGGGAAAGAGGCGAAATACTGGTTGGATCCCGTGCGAGCGGCGTACGCGGGCAGGTTTAGACCTGTAGACCTCCGCGAAATCGAGCACATTATTAACGACAACTTTGATTTCCTTTTGCGTGCATGGGAACAGGAGCAGAGCAAACGTGCTAACCGTTAAGGCGAAAATCCCGCAACGTGCCGACTATTCACCTATCCTACCGGTGGTCATACCCGATTTGAGTGAAGTGAGAGCTTTTGCCCATCATCTTCATGCGGCTGGGAAGCATTGGCAGGGCGAGATGTTTGGGTGGCAAGCGGAATACACTCCGGAGAGCCGCAAGAAACCCTCCGGATCGAAGATCCGGTTTACCCCTGCTGATTTCTGGATAGGTGAGAGCGGTATTTGGTTCTATTCCCTCATGTGGGAGCATGGAAAGAACCGAGAGCCCGTGGAGTTCTTAGATGACCGCGGGATCGTAAAGAAGGAATAGCGGGAGGGGCCGGGAATTGTACCAGGCGGTAGTGAAAGCTCGTCCAAACGAGGACTTCTCTCTATCCGTTGTCTTTGAGGATGGAGTTGAAGGGGTTCTGGACATGACCCCTTATCTTGATTTCGGCGTGTTCAAGAAGATCAAGGATTTCGAGCAATTCAAGCGGGTCCGCATCGCATTGGACACGGTCGAATGGGAATGTGGAGTGGATCTGGACCCGGAGTTTATCCGTGCCAAGTGCAGAATCGTGGAGAAAACCTGATGCTGGGAGGTATCACATTCTATGGGCAACTTCTACACGAACTACACGTTGCGGGGTGCGAGCCCGCAAGCGGTTGCCGCCGCACTGGCTGGACACGCCGCCTTTGTGACGCCAGCACAAAACGACTGCGCTGTCGTGTTCGATGAGGAATCAGAGGAACAGAATCCGGAGGTGATCGGGGACCTTGCCACACGACTCGCGCGCGAGCTGAATTGCCCGGTATTGGCGGTCCTGAACCATGATGATGATATTCTCTGGTATCGGCTTTATCTGAGCGGCGAGTTGGCCGACGAGTATGATTCGTCGCCGGGCTACTTTGACTCGTCCGCCGAGCCTTCCGGCCCTGCCGGAGGTGACGCGCGGAAGCTCTGTGACGCCTTTGGAGCGAATAATGTTGCAGAGGTTCAGAGGGTCCTGCGCAAGTCTTCCTTCGACGAGGACGGCTATGCATTTGCTGTTGAGCGGCATGCCGATCTCATTCACGCGCTCGGTATCCCGTCGTTCGGCGTCGGTGCGGGTTATCGCTATCTGACCGAGGGCGAGTTGCCTGCAGGATTGAACGAGCACGATTTCATCAGAGTCACATGAGAATCCTACCTGCCCTTGGCCCATCAGTGGCAAAGAAACACCGTGGAAGAGATCAGTCGCATCACTTGACCGGATAGGGCGGTAGCGGCGGGATGGTCTTCTCCTTGGTCTTGAGCTCTTCGAGAATCACTTCAATCGCCTTGTTGAGCTGCTGGTCGATGCCGGCGTATTCCTGGGCAGGATCGTTGTCCACCGTGATGTCCGGCTCGACGCCCTGGCCCTCGATGATCCACTTCTTGCCTTCGAGGTCGTAGCGGGAGAACTCGGGCTTGTTCAGGTAGCTGCCATCCAACAGGGGCAGGGTACCGCGAATGCCGATCACGCCGCCCCAGGTCCGCTTGCCGATGACCTTGCCGAGTTGGTATTGCTTGAAGCGGTAGGTGAACAGGTCGCCGTCGGAGGCGGAGAATTCATCCGCGAGGCAGACCATCGGGCCGTAGATCATTTCTTCCGGGTCGGGGGTGGGGGCCGCGTTGCGCGCGAAGTCGATCATCACGGCCTCGCGGCGCAGCCGCTCGATGAGCATGGGCGAGACGTTGCCGCCGCCATTGCCGCGCACGTCGATGATCAGGGCCTTCTTGCGGATCTGCGGGTAGAAGTGCTTGACGAACTCGTTCAGGCCCGGCGCTCCCATGTCGGGCACGTGGAGGTAGCCGACCTTGCCGCCCGTGGCCTTCGTGACCTTCTCGATATTGCCCTGGACCCAGGCATAATAGTAGAGGTTCTCTTCGCTGTCTGTGGGCACGACGATGGTCTCGCGGCTGCCTTCCAGCTCCGGCTTCGCGTTGAGCTTCAGAGTGACCTGCTTGCCCGCCTTGTTGACGAACATCTCGTAAATGTTCTTCACCTCGGCGGTCGAGCGGCCGTCGATGGCGAGGATGTAGTCGCCCTCTTTCGCGTCGACGCCGATCTCCGTCAGGGGGGAGCGTGTCTTCTTCTGCCAGTTCTCGCCGCGGAGGATGTTCACGATTTTGTAGTAGCCGGTTTGGGAATCGCGGGTCAATTCGGCCCCGAGCAGTCCGGTCGGGATCCGCTGGGGTTTAGGGCACTCGCCGCCACCCACGTAGGTGTGTCCAGCGTTCAATTCGCCGATCATCTCGCCAATGATGTAGGTCAGATCGGCGCGGTGATTGACGTACGAGACGAGCGGCTCATAGCGGGCCCGCATAGCCTCCCAGTCCACGCCGTGCATGTTCGGAACATGGAAGAAATCCCGCATTTGCCGCCAGCATTCGGTGAAGATCTGCCGCCACTCCGTCCGCTTGTCGAGGTTGACTTCCATATCGGAGAGGTCCAGCGTGTCCTTCAGATCGACCTTGTTCTTGGGCAGATCGATGATCGCGTACTTGTGGCTCGAGGCGACCAGCATCTTCTTCTTGTCCGCCGAGATTTCGTAGCCGTCCGCCTGGCCGAGCTCGGTTTCTTTTTGCTCTTTGAGATCGTAGAGGCACAGTTGGGCCTTGTCGCCATTGCTGCCTCTGCGGATGTAATAGACCTGGTCATCCACGGAGCCGAGACGTCGGTAAGACGATATGGCGATCGGTAGTACGGCGATGCGATCCTTGATTCCATCAAGATCGACTTTGATCGGCTCCGGCTCGGATTTCTTCTTATCCTCCTTCTTATCTTCCTTCTCTTCCGGCTTCTTGTCTTCGTCCTCCGCCTTCTTCTCCTGGGTCGTCTTCACCTCGACCTCGTCGCTCCGCGGCTTGAAAGGCGATTCTGTGGCCTTTGCCAAAGTGATCAGGTAGATGCGCGACATATCCTGATAGGCGTGATTCCATTCGGTCCGGCTGTAGATCGGATTGAAGTCCCGGTCCGAGACGAAGAAGACGAATCGGCCGTCCGAGCTGAAGACCGGCTCCGACGAGTCGTACCAGCCGTCGGTCAGCTCGTGCGCCGTCTGGTCCTTGAGCGAATAGAGGTAGATCTTGCTCATGGAGGCCATCTCAGGCTTGGTGTACGCGATCCACTGGCTGTCCGGCGACCAGGCGTAGTCGCTGAATTCCCACTTGTCGCACTTGCAGACGTCGGTGATCACGCCGGTCTCGACATTCACGAAACGCAGACGCAGGCCCTTGTCCGCCCAGAGGATCTTCTTACTGTCCGGCGACCATTCGATCTGGTACTTGTAGATCTGATCATCCTTGCTGACCTGTTTTGCAGGCCCGCGACCGTCCTGCGGGACGATCCAGATTTCGTCTTCACCCGAGGCGTCGGAGATGTAGGCGATCCACTTGCCGTCGGGCGACCATTTGGAATTGCGCTCGTGTACACCTGGGGAGGAAGTCAGATTGCGGATCGCCCCGTACTTGGCGGGAACGGTAAACACGTCGCCGCGCGCGCCGAACAGGGCCCGTTTTCCATCCGGCGCGATCTCGTAGTTGGTCACCTTGTCGGCGACGCTGACCAGACCGCCCCGGCCGCCCTGGAGATCGTCCTCGATGAGGATGTTCACCTTGGCGCATTCGCCCGACACGAGATCATAACGGTAAATGTAGCCCCCGTTCTCGAAGACGATGGCCTTGCCGCCCAACGACGGGAATTTCACGTCGAACTCGGTGAAATTGGTCAACTGCCGTGTCTCTTTCGAGCTCGTGTCGTAGACGAAGAGGTTCATCCGCCTGTCGCCGTCGCGATCCGAGAGGAAGAAGATTTGATCGCCGCTCCACATCGGGATGATGTCGAGCGCGGGATTGTTCGTGATGTTCTCCGTCGTTTGAGTCTCAAAGTCATAGACCCAAATGTCGTCCGCCATACCGCCGCGATAGCGCTTCCAGGTGCGGAACTCGCGGAACACCCGGTTGTACGCGAGCTTCTTGCCGTCGGGCGAGAAGGAGCAGAAACCGGCGTGCGGCAAAGGCAACTCCAGCGGCAGCTCGCCGCCCCGCGCGACGGAATACAACCGGCCGAGGAAGGCGTTGAACGAGTGCATCCGCGACCGAAAGATGATCCGCTGGCCGTCCGGCGTCCACGTCATCACGATGTTGTTCGGCCCCATGCGATCGGCGACGTCATCCCGGTCGAGCGTGGCCGTATAGGTAAGCCGCTGCGGCACGCCCCCGGTCGCGGGCATGGCGTAGACTTCCGTATTGCCGTCGTACTGGCCGGTGAAAGCGAGGGTCTTCCCGTCGGGCGAGAACCGGGCGAACATCTCGAAGCCTTCGCCGCTCGTGAGTTTCCGGGCGGTGCCACCTTTGGAACCGACCGTATACAGATCGCCGGCATAGGTGAAGACGATCTGATCGTCAGAGATCGCAGGAAAGCGCAGCAGCCGGGCTTCTGTTCCGCCGAAGGCAGGGGCAACACTCAGAAGGGCGACAACGCACAGGGCGAACAAGTGTCTCATTTCAGTTCCTTACCAACGCAAATACCCATTGTATCCGAGCTTTGGGCCGTCTCAAGGCCGACGAGGCGGACGCATGGTATCAGGTCGGCCAACCAGCGTCAACGATTCAGCCCGAGCGGGCATGACCGTTCTTGTGCACGCCCGCGCCGTTCGGAGTTCCGCGTTTACGCGGGTCAGAACGGTCCTTCTCAAACTGGCTTTGTTTCTGCATACTCACTGTTCCGCTCACGCCCTCGCAACTCTTTCACCGTGCGACACTTACCGCTCAAATCGCTCTCTCCGAAATTGGGTTTGTTTCGCACGATTGCTGCTCC
>CAYHAJ010000495.1:0-2293 GCA_964354535.1 uncultured Pirellulales bacterium | reverse complement strand
ACCATCATTCGTCAGATTGCCCAGGCCCTCGAGTACGCCCACCGGAACCAAGTGATCCACCGCGATCTGAAACCCAGCAATATCCTGCTGACGGAAGATAATCAAGTCAAGCTGACGGATTTCGGCATTGCCAAGATTTTGGCTTCGGAAGGGGCCGCCCGCACGGTGGCTATCATGGGCACGCCCTCCTACATGTCCCCGGAGCAAGTGGCCGGCGGGGCCGTCGATGCGCGCAGCGACCTGTTCTCGCTCGGGATTCTCATGTACTTGCTGTTGACCGGGAAGAAGCCCTTCGTCGGTGACACCGCCGCGGTCATGTTCAAGATTGTCTACGAGGACCCGATACCGCCGGCCGCGGTGAATCTCCATCTCCACCCGGAACTCAATTACATCGTGTTGCGCTGCCTGGCCAAAGATCGCAACAGACGCTATGGGAGCGCCCGGGAAATCCTGGCGGACCTGGATGACTTTCAGCACGGGCGACAACCGCACTCGAAGACCAGTCTTCCTCTCTATGTACTGCCGCAAGCCGAACCCACGGTTACCCAGCCCATCCCACCACCGCCAATAATGCCGGCGGTCGGCTCCAGCCACCGCAAGAAGACGTGGGTAACTGCCGGAGCCATGGTTGCTTTTGTGATTGCCCTGCTGATCGCCGCCGATTTGGGGGTGGGGGCATACCGCCTGTGGACAGCCCTGCCGCCGCCACCGACTGGTATTTCAACGGTGCCCCCTGGAGTGCCGAGCGGCCTGCCCGGATGGCCGCGGGAAAGTACCTCGGGTTACTCGCCTTTGCCAGCGCTTGAAGACGGACTAACCCTGGCCAGTCCCGAGCAGACCAGCCCGGAAGCCCTGGCCGCAGTTGGCGACGTGACCACGAAGTCGCGTCGGACAAAGAAGCCCCCGGTGAAACCGGAAGCTGCCCCTCCGACTTCAGCGGAGTTAGCGTCGGCCGCGACTGCGACGCAGGCGACACCTCCCCCAGCGGCACTTCCACCCGCCCCGGTGGTGGCGCCACCCCAGCCCGCGGTCTTTGAGGTCGTGACGCCAAAGCTGGTCCAACTTTTCTGCGAGCACCGCCTCAAGGAAGGAACCATCAACGTCTCCAGCGGCGCGCAGTTGATCTTCGAGGGGAAACTGCGAGGCAAGAAGAAAGGTGGCTTCCTGGGCATCAAAGGCAGCCACTTGGGGGCCTATTCCCATCCGATCAGCGTGCCGCCTGACACGCAGCAGCTCACCGTCCGGGTGATTTCGTCGGATGGCTCGGTCGATCTGACGGGAACGATCGGCGCCACCCCGCCGTCCGGAGCCTCGCCCACCCTCCACATCGTCGTCGCTCCCCATCAACTCAAACTTGACTGGCAAGCCGGGGCCCGTCCCCCCGCAGAATGAAAAGAATTGGCAAGGGCGAGGGAAGCGCGAGCGGCAGGAAACCTTTCCCATCCCAACATGGTCACGATCTACGACGCGGTCACGAAATAGAAAGGCCGTTCGAGTTACATCCTGATGGAGTTTGTCCCCGGGAAAACGTTCCGGCGGTGCGCCAGCCCGCTAATGATTACCTACCTTGCGCTGCTTGGCCAAAGACCCCAACCGACGGCACGCGATGGCGCGATGGACCTCCGTAATTCCATCTTCGTGACTCGCGGGCCGCGGCGGGACGCCCGGTTAGGCCCGGGCGAGCGTTGACGGGAATTTTAGACCGCTGTTCTAAAACCAGTTTCAACGGTGGAGCGGCAACGCTCCGCCACTGATCTCGTTGCTCCTCAGTAGCTCAATGGTAGCGCATTCGGCTGTTAACCGAAGGGTTCCAGGTTCGAGCCCTGGCTGAGGAGCCCAATCTTTCAAATGGGTGGCGAACCTCCAGGCGTGTGTGCGGACTCGGTTCTGCTTACCGTCAGCAAAACCACCTTGGGGAAAGTTTCTCGCGAGGCTCCCCTACGGTATGAATCGGCCAAAGGCATTCTTGATCTCGGACGACACGACAGCGAAGTTGAGACCCTCGTAACCCTTGAGTCTGAATGTGGTCACGCCCACTACCCTTCCGCTTCGGTTGATTAGTGCCCCCTGCCGTTACCCGGATTGACCGCCGCATCCAGTTGAATTTATGGATGCCACTTGCGGTCCTTAAGGCGCTGATGATTCCCCGTGTGATTGTACCTGACAATCCCAAAGGGTCTCCGATTGCGTAGATCTCCTGACCCACGACGCTTTGGCCGGCGTCTTCGAGGCTCAGAGGCAAGCTGGTTTGGTGTATACTCCCTCCCGGCCGCGGACCGAAACTGGAAATCCC
>CAYHAJ010000494.1:0-14785 GCA_964354535.1 uncultured Pirellulales bacterium | reverse complement strand
GGCCCGAAGGATCGCGGAAGTGCTCACATTTCTCGTGGACGATCCGAATCTCACCCGTGTCCTTGCGGACCACCCGGTGGTCAATCTCGTAGGTATCGCGGTTCTCGCGCAACGAGCCGGCATAGGCCGCGTCCACCGCGGCCCGGTCGTCGGGATGCACGCGCTCGAGAAACGCCTCATAGGTCGCGCCGAACTCCTGGGGTTGGAGGCCGAAGATCCGATAGACTTCATCCGACCAGGTCAGCTCGTTGCGCGCCAGGTCCAGCTCCCAGCTCCCGAGATGGGCGATCTCCTGGGCACGGCTCAATCGTTCCCGGCTTTGGTGCAGGGACTCCATCAGGCGCTCGCGCTCTCCCAGGGATCGCGCGAGTTCGATATTGGCGTAACTGAGCTGAGAGACCATGCGGGCCAGCTTGATGAGGAACGCCATGCCCGTGTTCACGGACTCCCGGTTCAGCCGCGGAACGGCCTCCAGCGCCGCGAGATACCCCTGCTCGTTGAATCCGTATTGCCTCGCCTGGGAGCGGAACAACTCGCGCTCCAGCGGCTCGTCTTCGAAGAAGAACTGTCCCGAGAAGAGGTTGCCGACATGATGACCGGCGATCATGAGGGGCGTGGCGATGTCCCACATGTTGTTCTGGCATTTGTACAACCGGCATTCGCCCGGCGTGATGCCCACCGTGAGCTGCGTATCGCTTTCGAAACAGTGCTTGCAGGCTTGCGGGTGCACCCGGTGGAATCTCGTGCAGACCTCCTGCCAGCCCACGCCGACCAGTACCTGACCCTTGAGGTCGACGATGCCCATGGGGATCCGCGCCAACGCATAGAAATCATCCATCAAGGACTGGATTGCCGGGGTGTCGATAATGTCGGCCAACTCCAGGTGGCCCAGATCGCCTTCCGGAGAGAGAATGCTGTCCAATTTCAGCCGGACACGTTGTTCGCTGATCCGCAGGGCTTCTTCGTTCTTGAGAAGCTCGTCGTTGGCGGCCCTCAGTTCCTCCGCCTGCGTCTGCAGACGCGCATGCGCTTCCCGCAGGGCCAGCTCCGACCGGCTGCGTTCGACGGCATAGCGTATGGTCCGGCCGATCGTGCCGCCATGGAGGATCTGGCCCTTGACCAGGTAGTCCTCGACTCCTTGACGCATTGCCTCCAACGCAATCGTCTCGTCGTCCACCCCCGTCAGAACCACGATCGGCACGTGCGGGGCGGCCCGGCGCATCCTGGTACAGGTATCGAGACCGGCGCTATCGGGCAGCGTCAGGTCCAGGAGAACTACATCGAAGGTTGTTTCCGCCACCAGCCTGATGGCTTCCTCCAGCCGCTCTGCACGTTCCATCGCGAACCTCTGCGGCGGGTAATCCTGGAGGAACTCGCAAAGCAACTGCGCATCGGAGGGACTGTCCTCCACCAGCAAGACCTTGATGCGCTCCTCGTTCGTCGCCATTTCACTTCTCTTTCGGCAAGGTCACGACGGTCAACCAGAAATGTTCGACGGCCTTCACCACCGCCATGAACTGGGTGAAGTCCACCGGCTTGGTAATGTAGCAGTTGGCGTGAAGCTGATACGAGCGCAGCACGTCCTGTTCCGACCGGGACGTGGTCAAAACCACGACGGGAATGACCTTCAGGTCCGGATCCCGCTTCAGTTCCGCGAGCACCTCACGCCCATCTTTGCGCGGCAGATTCAAATCCAGCAGAATCAGGTCGGGACGACGCGCGTCGGCGTACGGGCCTTCCCGGCGCAGGAACCGCAGGGCCTCGACGCCGTCCTCCACGTGGCTGAGACGATTGGCGATCTTGGCCGCGTGCAGCGCCTCGACGGTCAACTGCGCGTCGCTCGGGCTGTCTTCGACCATGAGAATCTCGATGGGTTTCTCGTGCAGTGAATGGCTCACGCGTGTTCTCCTTTGTCAGGCAGGGTGAAATAGAACGTCGATCCCTGGCCCGGCTGGGACTCGACCCAGATGCGCCCCCCATGACGTTCGACGATTCTCTTGCAGATCGCCAGTCCGATGCCGGTGCCCGGGTACGTCTTGCGGGTGTGAAGACGTTGAAAAATCATGAAGATCCGTTCGGTGTACTGCGGCTCAATGCCGATCCCGTTGTCACGGACCCAGAATAGCCAGGCCTCCTGCTCTCTCCGGGCGCCGAGGTGAATCTCGGGGGGCCGGTCGCTTCGGAATTTGAGGGCGTTGGCGATGAGATTCTGGTACAGTTGCGTCAATTGGATGGCGTCCGCCCGGACGGTCGGCAGCGGATCGACCTGAATGACTGCGCCGGATTCTCCGATGCTCGCCTGCAGGTTCGTCAAGGCATCCTGCACGGATCTTTTGGCATCGGTCGGCTCCATCGCCTTGCCCTTCGTCCCCACGCGGGAATAGCTCAGCAGGTCGCCGATCAGCGTCTGCATTCGAGTAGCGCCGTCGACGGCCAAGCTGATATAACCGTCGGCCTTCTCGTCCAGCTTGCCTTGGTAGCGCTGCTGGAGCAGGCCGACAAAGCCGGCCACGGCCCGCAGGGGTTCCTGGAGATCGTGGGAGGCCACGTAGGCGAACTGCTCCAGGTCCCGGTTGGACCGGGCCAGGTCCTCCGTGCGTTGGAGGACCAACTCCTCCAGGTGCTCGCGATGCCTGGCCAGTTCCGTCTCCACCCGCCTACGCTCCGTGATGTCGCGGGCCGCGGCGAAGATGCCCAAAACGTTGCCGTGGGTGTCCTTGTAGATGTTGGCGTTGTAAAGTACGTCGGTGAGCCGACCATCCTCGTGGCGAATGGTCAAGGGATAATCCGTAACAAAGCCCTTGGCGAATACCTGCTGGTAGCCTTCCCGGGCCTTCTGGGGCTCCGTGAAGTACTTGGAGAAGTCCGTGCCGATCAATTGCTCTCGAAGGACACCGGTGACCTTGATAGTGGCCTCATTGACATCGGTGATTTTTCCTTCGGGACTGATGGTCACGAGGGGGTCGAGACTCGCTTCGAGCAGACTGCGGGAATACCGCGACGCGGATTGCAGGGCCTTTTGTGCCTGCTTGTGGGCGGTCACATCGACGCCGATTTCCATAATCAAGGGGGAGCCGTCGGTGTCTGTGAAGGGGTAATCGTAAATATCGTAATTTCGGCCGTTGGGGCCCGTCCATTCCCAGAAGTGGGACGTTCCGGTTTTCAGAACCGTATAGGTTTCGCAGGTCTCGCAGGGTCCTTTGCGGTGGAACAAGAACTCATAGCATTTCTGGCCGTTATCATCGCCGAACCAGTCGCGGAAGGTGCGGTTGGCGTAGGCGACGTGATAGTCCGGCGTCAGCAGCACCGCGTACGCCGGCATCATCTCGAGGACGTTTTCGAGCCGTTTTCGTTCGGCGCGCAGCGCCTCCGTGGTTCTCTTGAGTTCCGCCGTTCGTTCCTGGACGCGGAGTTCCAATTCATCGCGGGCCTCGCGCAGAGCCTTCTCCGCCCGCTTCCGCTCGGTGATATCGATGCAGGTACCAACCCACTCCCGGACACGGCCGTCCTCATTGAACGCCGGGACGCCGCGGGCCAGGAAATCGCGGTATACCCCATCGTGTCGGCGCAGGCGATACTCGGTCTCGTACTTCGTCTTGGCGTTGACCGCTGCTCTCCAGACTTCCGCCGTGCGCTCCAGGTCGTCCGGGTGCAGGACACTGGACCACCCCCACCCTTGGAGGTCGTCAATCCCCTGGCCGGTGAACTTTCGCCAGGCCGGCAAGTCTTCCACCACCTCCCCGCCGGCATTGGTCGTCCAGCCCAGTTGGCCTGTGATTTCCAGAAAGGAACGATACCGGTCCAGCGAGGCGCGCAGCGATTCCTCGGCCTGCTTCGCGACTACGAGGTCCATGCCAGAAGAGGCCAAGACCTGCAATACCTCCACATCCTCCTGCGTGTATTCCCTCGCCTTGTTCCCCACGCCGATAATCGCGACCACGGAGCCGTCTCGAAGAATGGGAACGCTCACGTCGCGCACAATCGGGGCATGGCCCGGGGGCAGCCCCTTCTTGTGCGGCAGGCTGGCATAGTCATTGTGAATGACCGGGGCGCGGGCATGGAGACAGTCCACCCAGACACCCGCCTGGTCGATCGGATAATGCTGCCCGATCCCTTCCGCCTGACACAGGCGCCTGAGCGTATTGGTGGACCAGGCTTGGAGGGTGACGGTCCTCTTCGGCTCGTTCACCAGATGGAAGAAACCGATCTGACTGCCAGTAAGGGCTTCTGCTTCGTCCAAGACGGTCTGGGTCAGCTTCTTGATGTCGGTCTGCTGTGCCAGCTCGGACAGGCGCAAGCGGCTGCGCAGAAGCGTCTCGGCCCGCTGATGCTCGGTAACGTCCATGGAGAGGATGAAGACGCCCTCCGGCACCGGCTGGATGCTCAGGTCGAACCACCCAATGGTCCCATCGGAGAAGGTGAACTCGTTCTCGAGAGTCCGGGCCGTCCGTTCCTCCAGGCAGCGCCGGATCGCGGCGAAGACGTGCGTGGATTCGACACCGGGCCACACGTCCATGTAGCGCCGGCCGAGGAGGTCCTCCTTCGGCCGGCGGTTGTGCCGCTCGGCCGCGTCGTTGATATAGACGTACTGCCAGTCGCGGCCGAGGATCTGGCAGCCCTCCAGCATGTTGTCCATGGTGCGGTGGAATCGCTCTTCGCTCGCGCGCAGCGCTTCCGCCTCCCGCCGGCCGGCGGCGGCCAGGCCGGCCTGGAGCTCGGCTTCGCGGGCGCGGGCCTGGGCGCGATGCATCGCCTCGGCGACGCCGGAGATCATCGTGCCGCTCCCCAGGAAGATCGCCATGGCCAGCCAATCGCCCGGATCCTGGATGGCGAGGCCGGGCGGCTCGATCCAGAAGTAGGCTGCCAGCCCGGCCGAGAGGATGGTGGCCAGCAGGCCCGCGGAAAGGCCGCCGTACAGCGCGGCAAGCATCACGGCCGGATAGAACGTCACATAAGTGGCGCGCGTCCCCAGGGCCTGCAAGAACCCCAAACGCACGAGGGCGGCGGCGGCAACCACTACAACGGCCGCGAGATACCGCAGCTTCCTGCGTCCAAGACCGCCCGGTGTGAGAACGGAGGAATAAGACGGGCCTCCCTGCGCGCCGCGAAGGGCGGCGCGTTCGCCCTCGGTCCGGTTCAACGAAGCGGCCGCCGCCAAAACCAGTCCCAGTAAGATTGAGATCATCAACACAACATGGGCCGCTGCTGCCACGTGGTTGCCGTAAAGTCCGGCACGTTGGCCGGCGAGCACCATCATGTCCCCCAAGAGAGGAGCCAGCAACAGAGGCAGCAGGACACGCCGCACCATTATGCTGCCGGCCTGCTCACCCTCCAGGAGGATCAACAGCGCCGGCCCCGGACGGGCGAGCCAGAGACCAACGAACGCGATAACCCCAGCCAGGACGGCGGGGAGCGACATCGGATTCGCTGCCGAACTTGGTGAGTAAAGAACCGAAGCGCCGTAGACATAGCCCACCAGCGCGACGGTGGCGATGATCCCTTCCAGACTGATCAGATACTGGGCCGGCCGATGTCCGCGGCGCGTCTGCACGTCCAAAAGGAGCAGCGCTAAGCCGATCAACAGAAGGTTCAAGGCCGTGTTGGGGGCCGGCCGGCCCGGAGAAATGGTCTGAGCCGTCCCGGATGGTTCCGTGAACAACAGTTGGTCGATCCCCAGGTTCCAGCCGAACAGGTACTCCAGCAGTGTGAGCAGTCCCAGCACGGCAACGAGCGAAGCGCTCCCCCAGGCAACGTAGCGGCCCAGCCGAAAACGAGCACGCTTCGCCTGGGATAACCACAACGAAATGCCGGTGAGCACGAAGGCCGCCGCCGTGTTCGCTTTCATCGAGATCAGGCCGGGGTCGAAGCTCTTGAGGACCGCGATATCGAAGGTCCAGCCCACCAGTACGAGAAAGCCGATGCCAAAGACGCCGGTAGCCGCCCCGGCGGAAACAGCCCCCAGCAGACCCACAAGACGTGAATGGCTTTGACCGGTCATCGGGCGCATTCGGTTGGTTGGTTCGCTGCTCGAATGGTTATTCATGCTTACGTTCATCCAACCTGTTCTTCCGCGGAGCCCGAAGAATCGCGGCGGTCCGTTTGAGCAAACTCCGCAACCCGCCGCCGGCACAGCCACCCGTGTGACCCGTATTGTAATAGAAAGCGTGTGTCACAGGAAAGCCAAATAGTCAGATAGAGTCTACGGGGGTGAGACTCGGAGAGTTCGCCAGGGAGGGCAATCAGGAGGGGGCAGGGGGTAGAACATGCGAGTTCTGATTGCCGACGATCACGCGGTCTTACGGCAGAGTCTGATGCAAGCCTTGCCGTGTGAGCCGAATGTCGAAGTGGTCGGGGACGCGCCGGACCGAGGTGCAGCGGTGCAATTGGCGCGACAGCTTCAGCCGGATGTCGTCCTGATGGATGTGATGATGCCGCGGCTCAACGGCATCGAGGCCACCCGTCGAATCCTCCAGGAGTGTCCGCACGTTCGAGTCATTGGCCTGTCTGTCCACGACTCCCGGGCCTATGCCGACCGGATGCGCCAGGCGGGGGCCTGCGCCTACCTGCTCAAGGATTGCGACATGGGGGACCTGCTCCGCACGATCTCGGCGAAAGGGAACGGGGAATGATCGTGGGACGGTTCCGGAGCGCGAGAAGGCAAAGCCGCGAGCGCGAAGGTGAGAACGGGAGAAGGTCAGAATCCCCTGTGCCTTTGCCCCTTCGGGTGGGAGGAACTCCTGGTAGACCGCATGTCTCGGATTCGGTATAATCATCAGTATGAGAAGTGGGAAGCCGGATCGTTGATTGCGGATTGCGGCATCGACAATCAACCTTCGGACTTCGCACTTCCGACTTCGAACTGATGACGGTTCTCCGGTGCGGGGAGAGATTGATGGATGCAGATGGAGTCACACCGCGGCGGATTCTGCTGGCGGACGATCAGCTCAGCGTGCTCAAGGCCCTGCGCCTGCTGCTCAAGGGCGAGGGCTATGCGCTGGAGACGGCGGCCTCGGCGGTCCTGGTCCTGGAGGCCATTGGGCGGCTGGATTTCGACGTGGTCCTGATGGACCTCAATTATGTGCGGGGCAATACTTCCGGGCAGGAGGGACTGGACCTGCTGTCGAAAATTCAGCAGATCGACAGCACGCTGCCGGTCGTCGTGATGACGGCGTGGGGCAGCGTCGAGCTGGCGGTCGAGGCGATGCGGAGAGGAGCCCGTGATTTCGTGACCAAACCTTGGAAGAACGAGCGGTTGCTGGCCGTGCTGCGGACCCAGGTGGAGTTGGGCCGGGCTCTGCGCAAAGGGCGGCAACTGGAGCAGGAGAATCTTCTGCTGCGGGGCGAGAGCCGGCCGTTCATGATCGCCGAGTCGCGGGCGATGCAGCCGGTACTGGAGGCGATCGCCCGCGTGGGGCCCTCGCAGGCCAACGTGCTGATCACCGGCGAGAACGGGGCCGGCAAGGGGATCGTTGCCCAAGTGCTGCACGTCGCCTCCCTGCGGAAGGACAAGCCCTTAGTCAGCGTCAACACGGCGAGCATCCCGGAGACGCTCTTCGAGAGCGAGCTGTTCGGGCATGTGGCCGGGGCGTTCACCGACGCCAAGTCGGACCGCCTGGGGCGGTTCAAGCTGGCCGACGGCGGGACGCTTTTTCTCGACGAGATCGCCAGCATCCCGGCCAACCTGCAAACGAAACTCCTGCGGGTCCTGGAAAGCGGTGAGTTCGAGCCGATCGGATCGTCGCGGACGCTCCGCGTGGACGTGCGGATTCTTTCGGCCACTAACGCCAACGTGGCGGAGGAGGTGGCCGCCGCACGGTTCCGGCAGGATTTGCTCTACCGGCTCAAAACCGTCGAGATTCGGGTGCCGCCGCTGCGCGAGCGCAAGGAGGATATCCCACTTTTGGCGGCCCATTTCCTTCAGCGGCACGCGGGACGCTATCGCAAGCAACCGGTCGGCTTCGATCCGGCGGCCCTGCAGGTGCTCCTGAGCTATCCCTGGCCGGGCAACGTTCGTGAGCTGGATCACACCGTGGAACGGGCTTTGCTCATGGCCAAGGATAACCTGGTGCGCGTGAGCGACCTGGGCCTGGAGCCGAAGTTCGAAAGTGGGCCGCGGCTCGAAGAGATGACGATCGACCAAGCCGAAGAGACGCTCATCAAAAACGCGCTATCCCGCTACCAGGGCGACGTCAGCAAAGCCGCGGAGGCCCTGGGGCTCAGCCGGGGCGCCCTGTACCGGCGATTGGAGAAGCATGGGATCGGGTGAAAAGTGGTAGTCGGTAGTCAGTAGTCGGTAGTCGGCAAGAGACTGTGCCAACCAGGGGCGATTGCGGAGAAAGGAGCAGTGGTTGGATGGCCGGAAAGAACTACAGGGATCTGGACGTGTGGCGGGAAGCGATGGATTTTGTTGTAGAGTGTTATCGCATGACAGGGACGTTTCCCAAGAGCGAGGTGTACGGTTTAACAAGTCAACTTCAGAGGGCGGCCGTATCGGTTCCTGCGAATATTGCTGAAGGGCAGGGCCGTCAACATGACAAGGAGCTCCTTCAGCATCTTGCCATCGCTTACGCCTCGTTGGCGGAAGTGGAGACGCACGTACAGATCGCCTGCCGGTTGGAGTATGTAAGTGGCGAGAACGAAAACCAACTGTTGGAAAAGGCTGCTCGAATAGGACGTATGCTCAATGGCTTGAGAAAGTCCATCGAAGAAAGAGGTCAAGATCGGTAGGGGATCAACTCTGACTACTGACTACTGACTACCGACTACTCACCTATGAAATATGAGCATCGCATCCTGACGCTGGGATTCGTCGCCGGGCTGGCCGGCTCGGTGATGTCCCTGCTTCTGCTGTGGCAGTGCGACTATTCCACGCAGACGCGCCTGACCTTCGCTGCCCTGATCCTGTTCATCTGGTTGGCTACGGTGTTCTCCCTGCGCAATAAGGTGGCGTTCCCGCTGCGGACTCTGTCGAACCTGCTGGGGGCGCTGCGCGAGGGGGATTATTCCTTGCGGATCCGGGGGGCGCGCTCCGATGATGCTTTGGGCGAAGTGATCTGGGAAGTCAACGCCCTGACGGCGTCGCTGCGCGAGCAGCGCTTGCGGTCGATGGAGGCGATGGCTCTGCTGCGCAAGATTCTGGCGGAAATCGACGTGGCGATGTTCGGCTTCGACGGCAACGGCCGGCTGCAGTTGATCAACGACAGCGGCAAGCGGCTGCTGGGCCGGACGGACGAAGACCTCCTCGGCTGCCGGGCCCAGGACCTGGGTCTGGCCGGGTGCCTGGAGGGCGAGACGCCCCGTGTCCTCGATGGGACGTTCCCGGGCGGCACCGGCCGGTGGGAGTTGCGGCGGGGCCGCTATCGGGACAAGGGCGTGCCGCACGAGTTGGTCTTTCTCTCGGACTTGACCCGTACCCTGCACGAGGAGGAGCGGCGCGCGTGGAAACGCCTGATCCGGACCGTGCGTCACGAGGTCAACAATTCTCTGACGCCGATCCAGTCGGTGGCGGACAGTCTGCGGGTGCTGGTGGGCCGCCAACCGCTGCCGAGCGACTGGCAGGAGGACGTCAAGACCGGCTTGGAGCTGATCGCCGAACGGGCGGAGGCCCTCGACCGCTTCACCGGCGCCTATTCCCGCTTGATGCATCTGCCGCAGCCGAGCCTTTCCCCGGTGGACGTGGCGCGACTGCTGCGCCGTGTGGCGGACCTGGAAACCCGCATGCCGGTGACGGTTCTCGCCGGCCCGGAGACCCAAGTCCGGGGCGACCGCGATCAACTGGAGCAATTGCTGATCAACGTTGTCTCGAACGCCGTGGAAGCCAGTCTCCAGGCACGGCCTACGGGCGAGGGCCGGGTCCTGATCGGCTGGCACATCGATACGGACCGCATCGAGATCCACGTGGACGATGACGGCCCGGGTCTGCCCGACGGCACCGACGTCTTCGTTCCGTTCTTCACGACCAAGGACCACGGCTCCGGCATCGGCCTGACGCTCAGCCGCCAGATCGCCGAGGCCCACGGCGGCTCTCTCTCCCTCGAAAACCACGCGGGTCAATCCGGCTGCCGCGCCTGCCTGCGCCTGCCCGTGTAAGGTGGGGCTCGCCCCACCAGAATCCCTGCAGCGGAAAGAACTCACCGCAACGCTCCCACGAATTGGCGTGCACAGCAGTCTCACGGCGTAGGGTCGCCGGCATTGCCATCCGGCAACACTTGTACCCCCTCTCGGCGGGCGATCTCAATGATGGGCGTTGTCGCATCCTCGACCCACTGGCGTTCGCCGCACGGGATCGGCTCGATCCGGCTATCCGTGCGTGCCGCCACGCGCCACAAGGAGTTGATAGCATCCCGAGAGAACGTACCGTCGAACGCCGCGGATACGACCACCAGATCAATGTCGCTCCAGTGATTTGGATGACCCGAGGCGTAAGAACCGAAGATCACGCCCATACGAGCCAAGATGCCTTGTTGCGCGAGGTTTCGCAGGTATTGTCGAACGAGGCTTACTATCGTTGGGTCAGCCAGGTCAGAACCTCTGGAGCGGGAGCTATGTATTCCGCCCGCCTTCTCGGGGCTCAGTGGGGCCGTATACGACTCGGGGTAGCGTCCCTCCCAATGGAATTGGTTCATGTCGGCCAGCGTATCAGCTTGTCGAGTATCGAGCTTCAGGCCGGCCCATTCGCTGAGGCGGATAAGGTTGTGTATCCGCGGCGGAACCTCCTGCGTACGACGGCAAACGAGCGCCTTCCGTATCTTTTCCAACGCCCAGTGGGCAAAGAACAACCCGTGCCGGCTTCTTCCGTCATTCACTAACTGGACGGCGACCTGGGGTCCCCAACGCCTAATTCCGCGTTGGGGGCCCCTTCCCAGTCCTCCGCCGATCCCTGACGCCAATAGTCGATCTGTCTCTCAACGTCCACCCTAATCGCTCCTTGTATCCTACTGCCATAGACGCGAACGAGCAACGACCTTGGGTTCCCAAACGCAGACTTCCGCGTTGGGGGGCCCCTTCCTTTTCAGGGTGTCCGGATTTGGGCGCGCTGGTTCCAAAATCGGACAGCGGGAACGACATTCGCCGGATGCGGCACGATGCTAATGGTCTCTTCGGCGTCCACGCAGCTTCTAAGAGGAGCCTCGTCTGGCACGGCGTTTGCGTGACCCTGGGGCACACGAATAGGAGCCACGAATGGGAACACTATGGCAAGATCTGCGTTACGCCTTTCGCGTGTTGGGGCGGAGTCCGGGCTTCACCAGTGCGGTGGTCTTGACGCTGGCGCTGGGTATCGGAGTCAACAGCGCCTTGTTCGGCGTCATTCACAACGTGCTTCTTAAGCCCTTGCCCTATCCTGACGCCGAACGCCTGGTTCAGGTACAATCGAGCATTACGGCTCCCGGCAAACCGACCGAGATCCTGACGGTCTGGTCGTATCCGCGCTTTGAACTGCTGCGCCGGCACAGCCGGGTCTTCACACAGATAGCGGCCTGCGCCGACGATACGCTGACTCTGACCCAGGGGGGCGATCCGGAGCGGGTGAGGGCGGAACTGGTGTCGGCGGCGTATTTCTCCCTGTTGGGCCTCCAGCCCCAGCTTGGGCGCGTCTTCGAAGAGCAGGAGGACCGGACGCCGGGGGCGCATCCGGTGGCGGTCATCAGCGATGGGCTGTGGCGGCGCCACTTCGGAGCGCAGGCCGACGTTCTCGGAAGGACCGTGTGCCTGAACAAGACCTACCTGACCATTGTGGGTGTGCTGCCGGCGTGGTTCAAAGGACAACTGGGTTCGGCGGAGGTCTGGGCGCCGATTACCATGGCACCGATTCTTCAAGGCAGCCCGGAGCGACTCACCAGACCGTTGACGATGTGGCACTGGGTCCTGGCGCGTCTGAATCCGGGAATCAGCGTGGCGGCGGCCCAAGCGGCGGTCGCTCCCCTCGAAAAGCAGTTCGAGACGATCTATCCTATGCCGGACCAGACGAGCACGTGGGGCATCCAGTTGGCTTCCCTGCAGAAAGCGAATACGGACCCGGCCATTCGCCGCTCCCTGCTCGTGCTGCTGTCGGCTGTGGGGTTCGTCCTGCTGATCACGTGTATCAACATCGGTGGCCTGTTGCTGGCGCGGGGTGTCTCGCGCCAAGGGGAGGTCGCTACGCGCATGGCCTTGGGTGCCACCCGAGGACAG
Organism: uncultured Pirellulales bacterium; assembly: GCA_964354535.1. GTDB lineage: Bacteria > Planctomycetota > Phycisphaerae > Sedimentisphaerales > Anaerobacaceae > PLanc-01. Next base: position 2,614 of record CAYHAJ010000494.1, on the reverse strand, counting down.
ATCGTCCGCCAGTTGCTGGTCGAGAGTCTGGTTCTGTCTGCCGGGGCGGGCGTGCTGGCGCTCTTGTTTGCCCACGAGAGCATTGACCTGATGGGCATCTTCCGGCCGGCCGACAGCCAGGGATTCCATCATGTCCGATACGCCCGGCTGCCGGATTTCGGTGAGATTGGGCTCGGCACGCCCGTGCTGCTCTTCAATTTCGTCCTCGCCCTGGCTTGCGGAGCCATCTTCGGCCTTGTTCCGGCTCTGCAGGCGACGCGTCGATCGCTGGCGCCGTCGGCGCGCGGGACGACGGAGTCGGCGCCGCTCGGCGCGCGGCCGGGCCTGCGCCGGATGCGCAGTCTCCTGGTGGTGGGACAAACGGCTCTCGCGATCGTGCTGCTGGTCGGGGCGGGCCTGACGCTGCGCAGCTTCTTTTGCCTGATGACGACCAGGATCGGCTTCGAGCCGGCCGGCCTGCTGACCTTGCAGGTGACGGCGCCGCAGGGGCTGTCCGGCGCGGCTTGGGCCTCGGCCGTGCAGCAGGTGGAGCAGCGGATTGCCTCGATCGCCGGCGTCCAATCGGTCTGTATAGCCGATGCGACGCCCTTGTCGGGTTCCTACGATCACAGCCTCTTGCAGCTCCAACAACCAGGATCGGAGAATGGGAAAACGGAAGTCTCCATCGGTGTTCACAGGGTTAGCCCGGGGTACATCCGCGCTTTGCGGGTTCCCTTGCTGGCAGGCCGGTGGTTTACCGAGCAGGATGCCGCCGGCGCCAAGCGCGTGACCGTGATCAACGAGACGATGGCCCGCCGCTACTGGCCCGCAGCCGATCCGGTGGGTCAGAGTCTCGATTTGAGCTGGGCGCTCGGACCGGGGTATGCCCCCGTGGAGATCGTCGGGGTGGTCAGCGACGTCAAGTATGACGACATGGCGGCGCCGTTTGGCAATGACGTTTACGTGCCCTATCTCCAAGACGGCTATCCGTGCTACTACCTGACGGTGCGGACGGCAGGCGATCCACTGTCTTTGGTCGCGGCGGTACGACAAGCCGTGACGGCGGTCCAGCGTGAGCTGCCGGTCTCCGACGTGATGACGATGGCGCAGCGCATCGCCAATTCGACCTCGCGCACAAGGTTCATTGCCGTGCTGCTGGTATTGTTCGCCGTCCTGGCGCTGGTGCTCGCCGTCACGGGCTTATATGGATTGATCGCCTACTCGGTCGCCCAGCGGACGCGCGAGATCGGGATTCGAATGGCGCTCGGCGCCCGGTCGGTGGAGGTGCTATGTCTGACCCTGCGTCAAGGCATGGGGCTGGTGGCCATAGGCGTCACTATCGGAATGGCGGCGGCCCTCGCTCTAACGCGGCTGATGCGGAGCCTCCTCTACGAGGTCAGTGCCGCCGACCCGCTGACCTTTGCGGCGGTGGCCCTGCTGCTTGCTCTCGCCGCCTTCCTGGCCTGTTACATCCCCGCCCGGCGGGCCGCGCGGATTGATCCCATGGTGGCGCTGAGGCATGAGTAATGGGAGTGGTCAGTTGACGGTTGGCAGTTGTCAGTAAGAGCAAGCCGAGTGTGGGAAGAGCGATAACTGAGAACTGGAGAATGGAGAATGACGTTTGTGTTGGGTTTCTGGCAGGATCTGCGGATCGCGTGTCGCAGCCTTGTGAAGCAGCCGTGGTTTACGCTGATGATCGTGGGGATTCTGGCGATCGGCGTCGCCGGGACGATGATGGTATTCGGCTTGTTCAATGGCCTGTTCCTGCATCCGTTCCCGGCGCCGCGACAGGAACGGCTGGTGGATTTGGATGAGACCGCCCCGAAATGGAATCTGGAACATACGGGCATCGCCTATCCGGATTTCTGCGCCTGGCGCGAGCACAACCGAAGCTTCGAATCCATGTACGCCTGGACCATCCGGGGGGCGAATCTGTCTTACGAGGGCCAGGCCCAGCGCGTCGATTCGCTCGTGACGACCCACGATTTCTTTGAGGTCCTGGGCCTCCGGCCGGTGCTCGGGCGGTGCTTCACCGAGGAGGAAGATCGGCCCAGCGGCCCCAAGGTCGTCCTGTTGAGCACCGGTCTGTGGGAGCGGATGTTTGCCAAGGACCCCACCATCCTGGGCCAGATCCTGCGCTTGGATGGGGATTACTTCACGATCGTCGGCGTTCTGCCCCCGTCGGCGGCCTTTCCGGTGGACGTCGATCTGTGGCGGCCGCTGGCGGCCGATCCACAACAAGGTTGGGATAGCTGGTACCTGTCAGGAGTCGGTCGGCTCAGGGAAGGGGTGACGGTCGCGCAGGCACGCGACGACCTGACGCGCATCCATAAAGGGCTGATTCCTCAACATTCGTCCAATGAGATCACGTCGCCCACCGTCCAGCCGCTGCGCGAGCGGTATCTGGGCGATTACCGCCAGGGCATCACGATCCTGCTGGGGGCCGTTCTTTTTGTTCTGTTGATTGCCTGCTGCAATGTCGCGAGCATTATTCCGGCTCATCCGGTTTTAGCGTACTTTTGAGTTGAAAAGAGTGGACATGCTGACGTATCCAAAGGTTTTGCACAGACTTAAGGATAGGAGTCAAACATGTCCACCAGCTTATTGTATCATGGGTTTGGGATTCGCGGCTACC
>CAYHAJ010000493.1:0-7239 GCA_964354535.1 uncultured Pirellulales bacterium | reverse complement strand
GAAGTAACCGTGCACATTGAACAAGCCACAGGGTTTGGTATGGAGACCGAGCTGCGCCCACGTCAGAGCCTCCAAGAACTCCTCGGCCGTGCCGTACCCGCCCGGCATGGCGATGAAGGCGTCCGCCAGCTCGGCCATGAGAGCCTTGCGGGCGTGCATCGTCTCGACGACCCGCAGGGAGGTCACGCACGTCAGACCCAGCCCTTTGTCCATGAGGTCCTTGGGAATCACGCCAATGGCTTCTCCGCCGCCGTCGAGGACGGTCTGGGCCAAGACCCCCATCATGCCGATCCGTCCCCCGCCAAAGACCAATCCGATGCCCCGCGTGACGAACACCCGGCCCAGCGCCCGGGCCGCGTCCGCGTACCCATCCTGCCCCCCGACCCCGCTGCCACAATAGACACAAACGCGTTTCAACATGGATGATCCATGAAGGACGGTAGATTCTTCTCGTGGCGTGCACGGCACACTCCACCCATTCGCTATCATTCACTGTTCGATATGCGAAACGGGCAGTCTATGTTCATCCAATCCGCACGTCAAAGCCAATCCCGGGCAGATTCGCGCCGAGCGCACCACAGAACCACACGGGACAACTCAAAGGCGTGCCAGGATCAAAAAGAACGGGGCGTTGTCTTGTGGACGAACGCCCCGCTTTTGTGTCACTTTACGGCACCGGCTGCGGCGCCGACGCCGCAGCGCACTACCGGACCGGACGGCCGTATCCGATGTCGTCGATGTACACCGTGCCGGTGCCGCCGACTTTCGGCGCGGCCTTATTGCCCACACCGATCGTCAGCGACTTGACCGCGTTCATCTTCACGCCGGCCGAGGTGAACTCGCTCAGCGGAATCGTCCACGTCTGCCACGCCATGTACGCGGTGGCCGCGGTGTCCGGGTGTTGCACGGCCTTGGTCTTGCCGGAACTGTCCTTGACCGACAGGTAGAGACCCTCGACGGAGTTGCCCACCGGCTGGGCCGCCCCGATCTCCGCCACCTGCCACGTACCCGTGACGTTGCCGGTGGTCGAGACGTTGGAGAACGCCGCACTGGTCGCGATGGCGGCGTCGTGGCTACACAACGCCAAGCCGATCAGGACGGGATTGGTCATGGTGATCGTCTGGGCCGTACCTAACTGGGTCCACGTCTTGCTATCGGGCGAAATGGAGCCCGAGAAGTTGTTGCCCTTGCGTTCGATCTTCACCCAATAGGGAGCCGCCACGAGCGTCGTGCTGTCGTTGTTCGACGAAGCTCCGCCCGCGGTGAGCCGGCGCTGGAAGCTGGCGCCGTTGCCCGCGCCGGCGCCACCGGGGGTGATGGGCATGAACGCGTGGACCGACCCGGGCTGGATGCTCTGGCGGATCATCACGCCACCCTTGGCCCAGACGTTGCTGTTGAAGACGGCGTCCACGCGGGCCACCATCGTGCCGTCGCCGCTGAGGGTCTTGCAGGCGAAGCGGAACTGGTCGCCGTTGTTCCAGATGTCGGTACCAATGGCGTTCATGAGAATGCTGCCGGAGGTCGTCTCGGCAAAGCCCGGGGCCAGCCCGCGGAAGTACACGACCAGGCTTTCGGCCCCGTTGCCGGTCCAGTCCTGCGCCGCAGCGAAGGCCCGCTCCGCCTCAGAGAAGAAGGGGGCAGCCTTGTTGTCATACGCCAGGGGCATGGACTGCTTGCCACCATGGATGATCGTTGTCTCCCCGAAGGTCCCGCCCGTGGCCGTCAGGTAACCGACCGTGGAACCGTTCGTGCCGCTGGTGAAGCCATCGATCCAGGCCGCGAAGATCTCTTCGCCCGCTTTGTCCGTGTAGCTCTCGAAATCATCGATGACCGCATGCTCCTGCGTGGTGAAGCTCCAGACGCTACCCGGATAGGTGACGGCGTTGACCTCATCGACCCGCCAGTAGTAGGTGGTGCCGAAGGTGAGGGAATCGGGGACGAGGCTGTGATCGGTCACCGTCTTGGCTGAGGCGGTCGCGTTGGCGACCGCGGCGGAATCGGTGCCGAGATAGACCTTATGCGAGGCCGCCTCCCGCCCGGGCCGCCAATTCAGGGCGGTATCGATGGCCACACCCTTGGCGGCCGTCGCCGGCTGCGGCGCGCGGGCCTGCACGGGCACATACGAGAACCGGACCTCCGCCAGGCCCGTCTGCGGGGCGATACCGCCCCAGGTGGCATTGATCGTCAGCTTGACAAACTTGGCCTCGGCTCCATTGAAATTGACGACGGTACTGGCGGCGTAGCCCGCCAGCCCGGGCGCTCGGCCGAACTCCGGCACATTGGCCACCGGCTTCCAGGTTGTGCCGTCGGTGGAGGTTTCCACCGTGACCTTCTTGGCGCCGAAGCCAAGGAACGACTCCACGAGTTGGTTGGAGTTCCAGGCCGCAAGCTGGTGCAGCTTGTAGACCTTGTCGAACTCGTACTGGATCCAGTTGGGTTGCAGGCCGGCGCTCATCCACATGGTGGTCGGCTCCGTGCCATGGAGGTCCCCCGTCAAGCCGGAGCCATCGATGGTCTTCTCCGGGCCCATGCCGGTCTGCGCACTGGAAGCCTTGACGGCTACGGGTTTGAATGGATAGCCGTAAGGCTCGATCGTGAGTGACCAGACCTCGCCTTTGAAGATCGTGTTGTCGGGCACCTTATTGACCTCGTCGACGCGCCAATAGTAGGTCTGGCCATACGCCAGCGAGCCGGGCGGATCGAAGGTTGCATCAGCCTGGCCCTGGCGGGCCAGCACGCCCTTGGCGGCGGTCCGAGAAGCGGTGTTTACATCGGCGAACGTCGTACCCAGGTACACGTCGTGCGTGGCGGCAAACTCGCCCGCCTTCCAGTTCAGCACGGCATCGTGCGGCACGTCAACCGCCTGGTCCTCGGGATCAGGATCCTGGGCCAGGGAAGCATCGACCAGGCCGCCCATGATTTTGTTGATTTCGGCTTCCGGCAGAGCTCGCTTCCAAAGCTGCACGTCGTCGATCTTGCCGTTGAAGAAAGTCCCGCCTCCGCTTCTTCTGCCGATGGTGACCGCCATGGTGTTCGTCGGCATCGCCCCCGCGTAGGCCGACTGCTCGCCCAGCTTGCCATCGATGTAGCATTTGAAGATGCGTCCATCGTAGGTCGCGGCAATATGGTGCCACTCCCCCGCCGACGGCGAATTGGGCGAACAGTCATCCCGGCCCGCGTCATTGTAGAACTGCCAGAAGATCACGGCCCCCCGCTCCTCCGTCAACTCGTAAGGCAGGTTGTTCGCTGCCCACGATCCCTTGCTGACAATCGCCATTTCGCCGCTGGCCGTGGTTCGCATATTGGTCCAGGCGGCAATGGTGATCTCACCGGTGATGGAGAGCAAGGGGTGGTGCGGAATCTCCACGTAGGCGGTGCTCCCGTTGAAATCCAGGGCCCCGCCCAACTGACCGGTCGTCCATGTGGGGCCTCCGCGCAGGGTGCCGTGGAGGCCGTTGCCGGAGGAGTCGAAGGCCGTGGTGCCCTGCCCCTCGTCAAAGGTCCAATGCCCGACAAGACCGAGCGAACCTGCGCCGGCCGCATATCCCAGGGCCAAGACGATGGCGCCGGTCCCGTACCACCAAAGAGACTGTCTTCGTTTCATGGCGATCCTCCTTCAAATGTGATGTGAGAGCGCGGCGCTTGTTGCAAGCCGTGCGCCGCGGATTGGCGATCGGTCTACTCCTGCATAGCCATCAACTGTCGTTGTCCGCGGGGCCTGTATCAAGCGCCGTTTGGGGCCAGGAGTGGGGCGCCCTCTTATGGACGAACGCCCCACTCTTGGGTCACCTTACGACCTCGCCTGCTGTGCCGACGCCGCAGCGCACTACCGGACCGGACGGCCGTATCCGATGTCGTCGATATACACCGTGCCCGTGCCGCCGGCTTTCGGGGCAGCTTTGTTGCCCACGCCGATCGTCAGCGACTTGACCGCCGTCATCTTCACCCCGGCCGCGGTGAACTCCGTCAGCGGAACGGTCCACTGCTGCCACGCCACCGATGCAGTGGCCGCGGCGTCCGGGTGCTGCACGACCTTGGTCTTGCCGGCACTGTCCTTGACCGACAGATAGAGGCCCTCGACGGAGTTGCCCACCGGCTGAGTAGCCCCAATCTCCGCCACCTGCCAAGCGCCGGTCACGTTACCAGTGGTGGAGACGTTGGAGAACGTCGCACCGGTCGCAATCGCCGCGTCATGACTGCACACCGCCAGACCGATCAGGACCGGATTGGCCATCGTGATCGTCTGGGCGGTGCCCAACTGGGTCCAGGTCTTGCCGTCGGGCGAAATGTAGCCCGAGAAGTCGTTGCCCTTCCGCTCGATCTTCACCCAATAGGGAGCCGCCACTGCCGGGGCGGTCTTGTCGTTGTTGGTCGAGGCGCCGTTGGCGGTGAGCCGGCGTTGGAAGCTGGCGCCGCCGGGGGTGATGGGCATGAACGCATGGACCGACCCAGGCTGGATATTCTGGCGGATCATCACGCCACCTTTAGCCCACACGTTGCTGTTGCCAATGGCATCCACACGGGCCACCATCGTGCCGTCACCATTGAGGGTCTTGTAGGCGAACCGGAACTGGTCGCTGTTGTTCCAGATGTCGGTGCCGATGGCGTTCATGAGGACGCTGCCGGCGGCCGTCTCGGCAAAGCCCGGAGCCGACCCGCGGAAGTACACCACCAAGTTTTCGGCCCCGTTGCCGGTCCAGTCCTGAGCCGGACTGAACGTACGCTCGGTCTCGGAGAAGTTGGGCGCCTTGGTGTTGTCGTAGGCCAACGGCATGGACTGCTTACCGCCGTGAATGATCGTCGTTTCCCCAAAAGTCCCGCTGGTGGCGGTCATATAGCCGACCGTCGAGCCGCTCGTACCACTGGTGAAGCCGTCGATCCAGGCCGAGAAGACCTCCTCACCCGCTTTGTCCGTGTAGCTCTCGAAATCGTCGATGGCCGCAAACTCCCGCGTGGTGAAGCTCCAGATGCTACCCGGATAGGTGACGGCATTGACCTCATCGACCCGCCAGTAATAGGTGGTGCCGAAGTTCAGAGCGCCGGGGCTGGAGCTGTGATCGGTTACCGTCCGGACCGGTGCGGTGCCACCCGCTACCGCCGCCTGATCCGTGCCGAAGAAGACCTTGTGCGAGGCGGCCTCGCGGCCAGGCCGCCAAGCCAGGGTGGTATCCACGCTGACGTCCTTGGCGGCCGTCGCCGGCTGGGGCGCGCGGGCCTGGGCTGCGACGTAGGAGAAGCGCACTTCGGACAACCCCGTCTGCGGGGCCATGCCGCCCCAATTCGCCGTGATCGTCAACTTGACGAACTTCGCCTCGACGCCGCCGATGTTGACGGTGGTGTTGGCCGCGTAGCCCGCCAGACCCGTGGCCCGGCCAAACTCCGGCACGTTGGCCAGCGGCGTCCACGTCGTGCCGTCCACGGAGGTTTCGATCGTCACTTTCTTGGCGCCAAAGCCGAGGAAGCCCTCGATCAGTTGGTTGGAGTTCCACACCAGGAGGTCGTTCAGCTTATAGACCTTGTCGAATTCATACTGAATCCAGTTGGGTTGCCCACCGGCACTCAGCCACATCGTGCTTTCCGCGGTACCGTGCAGGTCCGCGGTGAGTCCGGAGCCGTCGATGGTCTTCTCCGGGCCCATATTGGCCTGGTAGCTGGAGGCCGTGGCCTTCACGGGTTTGACTGGATAGCCGTAAGGCTCGGCCGTGAAGGACCAGACGTCGCCCTTGAAGATGGTATTGTCGGCGGACTTGTTGACTTCATCGATCCGCCAATAGTAGCTCTTCCCATACGCGAACAGGCCGGCCGGATCGAAGGTGGTGTCGGCCTGGCCCTTGCCGACGAGAACGCTCCCGGGATTCGCCCGCGCGGCATTGTTCACATCCGCGAACGTCGTCCCGAAGTACACGTCGTGCGTGGACGGGTTCTCGCCGGCCGTCCAGCTCAGGACCGCGTCGCGCGGCACGTCCGTGGCCTTGTCGGCGGGAACCGGCCCGCTCGCCGTCGAGATCGTCACGCAGTACTCCGCCACGGCGATCAACTGGGCCATGTTGACGGGCGCTCCCGCGTGGTCGTCGATCCGGACGAAGCCGCGGAACGTATCGCCCGGCACGTAGTGCTTGACCCACCCGGCGGCGTTGCCGTTGTTGTCCGTCGCCAGAACCGTAAGATTGGGGGTGACCGTAGGCGACGTGGGCCGTACCGAGGACCATGGGGTGGTCAACCCCCAGAGCCGGCCGGCTTCCGTGATCTTCACCTGCTGGTTCTGGTCGTTCGGCCCGGTGGAGGCGTTGAAACCCAGCACTTGACTGGCGCCACTGGAACCCCAGGTGATCTGGCCCGGGTTGGCCTGGTAGTAGAGGGGCCAGTCCGAGTACCAGACCACCTTCCCGCCGGCGTCGAGATACCGCCGGAAGGTGCAGCTCGGGGTCATCGTCTCGCCCACCGTGATGGGCAGGGCATCCCGACACATCACGACCACGCTCAGTTTCTTGTCGGCAATGCGCGCGTCCATCCAGGTCTTGAGCTCGGCGGCATTGACGACCTTGTAGCCGGCCTGCTGCAGGGCATCCCGCACGCCCGCACCGTCCCCCGCCCAAGCCGTGAAATAGGCCCCGTCCCAATACGCGACACGATCATAGGGACTACCCAGGGCCTGCCCCGCCGTCAGCGCCAGCACTGACAGCACCAGAGACCATAGTACTTTTCCAGACATCGTTGGTCCTCCTACGGAATAGAATTAGGATCGTGTTCCCCTGCGCGATTTCCAGAGCAAGAATTATGGATACAGATTCCCCTGAACCTCCTTTCTCCCGAAATGCCGGCCCCTGTGAGTGGCCGTGCCACGCCTCGCGTTCGGCAGATCTGTACGCCGCGAATGAGACAGACGCCAAACGCCTCCCTTGGCTGCGGCCCCACTCCTCTGGGTCCGGATGAGCGCACCCTGTCAGAGCGCTCCGACTCCGACCCTTCTGCTCCCTGCCCGCAGGGAGTACATCAGTTATGGACGAAATGCCACGGGCGGTTGAATCCCCGCCACTTTCATATTCTACCTCCAAGGGTTTCCCCCTACAATAGAGTTGTTGGGGGATTTGGGGTTGTGCTCGTGTCCGGGGGCAAGCCAAGCCCCCTGTCCCCCATCCTCTGTTGCCGCCGCCATCCCTCGATCCTGCCGTCGAGCGCGAGGATCAAAAAGAGCGGGGCGTCGTCGTGTGGACGGACGCCCCGCTTGATGCACTCGAT
>CAYHAJ010000492.1:0-7069 GCA_964354535.1 uncultured Pirellulales bacterium | reverse complement strand
AGAACGATCGCCAGCAGTTTGCCCCGCAGAGGGCGGCGGCCGCGGAGACGACCGGGAAAACTCCCGAGGTCGCGGGGGCCGACAACGGCTACTACCGCGGGGAGGAACTGGAGCCGATGACGGCGGTGGCGACGCAGGTGCGGGTGCCCGCCCGAGAGCCGGCCGCTCCCCGCCAACCCTTTGCCAAGGGGCGTTTCACGGATGGGGCCCAGGAGAATGTCTATGTCTGCCCGGCGGGGCAGCGGTGGACGTATCGGCACACTTGCGTCGAGCGCCACCGCCATGAGTATCAGATAGACGGCGGCACCTGTGGGGCGTGCCCCCATTACCAGGAATGCACGCGGGGCCGCAACGGACGCAGGGTCGTGCGGTATTTCAATGAGGACCTGCGGGATCGGCTGCGGCAGCAGTTCGAGTTACCCGCCAGCCGGGAGGTGTATCGGCGTCGCCAGCAGACGGCCGAGCTGCCGTTCGGCCACCTCAAACGCAATCTTGGGGCCGGCCCGTTCCTCTTGCGGGGTCTGTCCGGTGTCCGGGCGGAGATGTCCTTGCTGGCCAGTTGCTTCCATATGGCCCGGCTCATCGGGTTATTGGGCGTGGCTGGCTTGATGGCCAAGCTCGCGGCCCTGTAAACGGCGGCGCTGGGGGTCCGCACCCTCTCGCCCGAGGCCACGAGCGTAGGTCAACCGCGCGTCCCGACCGGACATGAGCCGTCCCGGCCCGCGTGTCGGCGCGGCGAACATCGCAGGCCGCTGGCCCTCGAGGAGAACCAGGCTCGTGCTCGTGCCGAATTGTGACACAGTCTGTGCGCTTGGGCGTGGCACGACGAAAAGGATCCGCTCCCGCTGTTCTGTGACTCAAAACGTGACGTGCGGCAGCACGTAGCAGTACGCGGTATAGCGGATTTCGCTCCAGGCTAACTCCGGCAGGGGATGACCCGGGAACAGCGGGATCTCCACCGGCGTGAACTTGATGCGGACGCGAATCTGGGCCCGGCCGCGCGTGAGGTCGCGGGGCAGGAGGAACTCATCGTCCCGGAACCGGCGGTTGGAGGTTTGGACGTTGTGCTGCGTGGCGCCCAATTCGTCCTTGGGATTCGAATAAACGCAGGTGTTCGCGCCGGCCAGGTACCAGAGGCCGGCGGGCTTGAATTCGCCGACCGAGCCGCCGGCCTCTTCTGCAACGAAAACCTCCGCACGCTGGTTAGGGAAGGAATAATCGAGCTTGCGTCGCAGGAGTACGCCGAAATTCTGCGGATCCAGCTTCAGGGTGAACTCGGAGGTTCCCGTGGTCTTGCGGCCAACGTCGTTGTGCGGTGAATAGATTTCCTTGCCGGCCAGTGTGTCCGGGCCCCATTCGTAGCGTGATACGATCTCATAAGGCTCGCTGGCCTGCGGGGACTGGTACAGGTGCATGCGCTCGCTGGGGATATCGCCGACTCGCAGTTCGTCCGTCGGCACGAGGGTGGCGAAGGGCGATCCGTACCAGTAGGCCACGGTTTCGTAGTGCTCGGTGGATTGATTCTCGCCGCCGTGCTCCAGGCGGATAACCGCCCGGCGGCCGAACGGCATCAGGTCTGCCAGCAGGAACCGGTAGGCCGACTCGATCAGGTCCTCCTCGCATTTCGCTTCCTTCGCGCTGCGGGCGCCGCACGGGTGGCCGGCCAGGGGGAGCGTCATGTTCAGGCCGCCCCAGTAGTCGCCGCCGCCGCCCCACTCCTCCGTGCCAGTGCCGTAGGCTTGCGGCGTCTGACTGTCATCGAAGAAAAAGCGAGGGTCCCCCTCCAGCGTGTTGAGCACACCGCGATGGGAGAAGATCCACGAAGTGCCGACGAAGTTACCCGACCACTCGCCCCCGCCTTCGACCGTGCGTGTATCCAAGAGCACAAGGTCCTGGCCCGGCTCCGGCACAGGATGGTCGCGATAAGTGGCATGGAAGTAGCCAACGTGGCTGGCGGGTGCGTTCAGCGGATGATGGCGCAGTCGCCATTGAACGCCGGAAATCGCCGTTGCATCGCCGGCCAGCTCGAACTTCGCTGACTTGAGGAAAGGCATCGGGAAGTAACACGCCAAGTATACCCGGTCCTCGGCGAAGCGGATGTGGACGGGGAAACCCTTGACGAGAAACTCACGTCCGTCGCGGTTATAGAGGGTGCCGGCGCCGAAGAACAGGGCCACCGGCGCGTCAAGCGACGCTTCCCGTCGGCCGTCCCACGTGACGCGCAATCGGACGCCACCGAACGCGAGAGCCTGTTCTCTTGGCACGGAGAGTTCGACCGCCCGCAGCATGCTGGGTGCCGTGTTGAGCGTGGTGAGTACTGCGGTTTGCTTTGGTGCGAGGCTGATCGTGCCGGAAGCCTCTTTGACGCCCAGCCGGTCGCCCTCCGGCGTGCCCGGACGCGGCGCAAGATCGGTCCCCGCGCGATTCAGCAGGTCCAACACATCCTGGGCCGGTGGTGTCTTTCCGTCCCATGACCGGACGGGCTGCGAGAGCGGCGCACTGCGGTCGTAAAGGTGATAGATGTAGTAACCGGTGCCGTAGCGCGTGCGTGAGTAGGCCATGCGGAACGTCCTCTCGAACGGCAGCGGTACCCACATCAAATCGGCCCCCTTAGTCGCTGACCAGGTCCACACGAGCGGATTCGGGAACACCGTCGCCGGGAGGAAGGTGGTCTCCTTGAGCGTCTTCTTCGCGTTAACCGGATCGGCGGTGCCAGTCTCGCGAACAAGGTGATCCACGCCATCGACCTCGTAGTGCCAGGGACTGCCGTGCCAGTGATTGTAGCGGGCGAAATAGAGGACGCCCGGCCCTGCCACATCCAACGAGACGTTGAAGTCGTCGGCGACCTGATACAGGAAATGGCTGGCATCGGCCCCCTCGTTGCCGCCGCGACGATCATAGGTGCTGCGCATATACGCCCGCACCCCGATGCGCTGGTAAGGCCAGCGCTCCCACTGCCGGTAGGCATCCAAGCCGACAGGGATCACGGGCGTATCGCCAGTCTGGTAGTGAGGCTGTGGGGGCACCCCCCCGTGGTTGCCCTCCGAGGATGGGTAGGCACGGGGGCCTACCCCTGCGGATGCCAACCCGGGCACACTACAGGTGGCAATTACCAGAAGAAGGCTGAGTACTCCTACCTCCACTGCGTACGCGGTCTGGCTCACAAATCTCTTCATAACCGAATCACTCCTGTGCCGTGGCGGCCTTCCATTTCTCTTCATGCACCAGCATACAACGGCAGAGGCGAAGAAGCATGAGGTATTTGGGATTCCCGGGACTCCGGGGAAGTGGCTGGCGATGAAGTCTGAGGCAATTCCAGCCGATGTACAGACTGGCGGTGGAAGTGGGCACAAAGAAGCACAAGGATGCAGGTACGGTTGTCAGGAGATCATTTTATGGGACTTCGCCAGACCATTACGGAATGGATCAGGATTGCGAAAAACGCCCTCGATTTCGGGCCGGAGTTTCCCGCCGCGATGGAGGCGCGCCACGTCGAACTCGCGGAGCGATTGGCCAAGCTGCAATCCCTGCTCAAGCAGGCCCAGAAAGCCTCCCAAGAGAAAGATGAGCTGATCGCCAAGCTCCAAGCCGCGGGAGGGGCGGCCGGCAACATGGTCCTCGACGGCCCGGTTTGCTTCATCAGAAAAGAGAACACCCTTGAGGGCCCCTACTGTGCGTCCTGCTTCCAGCAGAATCACGAGACTTCTCGCATTGTGCCCGCGTCCAGACCGAAGGAAGGGGACGGCCCTGCGACCGACTGGGTCCAGTGCGCCAAATGCCAGACGCCATTTCGTTCGGAGCGAATCGGCCAATATCTGAATCCCGGCCCTGCCGTTTCCGCGCCGGTCGCAGCTCCTTCCGCAGAAGAGAGTGAGGCACAGCCTGCCAGGGTGAGACGCCCACGAGCACCTACCCGCCGGCGGAGGAATCCGCAATCAGGGCCGATGGGAACCGTTGGCGACGCAACTTAGCCTCACGGATTCCCACGTACCTTTCTGTCGCCCGCCGACAACTGCGAACAGGCCCTTCGATACTCCGGTCTGGGCCATTCCTGTAGCATCACAGATTGCTTTGAAGCCTTTTGCGGTCGCGTGCGTCTATTGCTATAGGAAACAGACGTGAACAAAGCCGCCTGTCGGCTTGCAGCAAGGATCAGATCGATATGTTTGAGACACTGCAACCACCATCCTATTTCGTCGGCTGGGGAACCTTGGCCCTGATCAACGCGGGCTTGGCGCAATCCAAGAACCGCAGCGGCCTCGCCTGGTTCGTGGTTTCGCTCTTCACCGGTCCCGTTGCCACGCTCCTCCTCGTGGTTCTGGACCCCGTTCGTCGGATCTAAGCCGATACCGCTGAGCAACTTAGCCCCTGGCATGCCTTTTGGCCCACGTTGATCCATGGCACGGTGCGGCTGAAGGTCCCCACGCCATCTTCTAACGTCCGCTCCTCACCATGGCCTTTACTCATTCCGGACCGTTGCTCGACTCCTGTCAGTCCGGGCTTGGGGTGGATTTGTTGTTGACATACCTGCCCTGTCGGTGTTGTCATGTTACGGCGTTGCTTGTGACGGTTTCGATGGACACTATTGCAACAGTTTGTACCAGGAGCATCAGGAGAACAACATGCCGAACATTGCCACGGTACTCAAAGAAGAGATCTTGCGGCTCGCGCGCAAGGAAGTCCGGAAGCAGACCCAGACGCTCAAGAGGACATCGGCCCAGTGTCGTAGAGACATTGCCGAGATGAAACGCCGGCTCTCCGACCTTCAGCACAAGATCGGCCCGCTGCAAAGGCAGGTACTCAAGGGCGTTTCGGCCGAGGCCGCCGCGCCCAAAACCGATGGCGTGCGCTTCATCGCCAAGGGCCTGCGGTCCCAGCGGCAGCGGCTGGGCCTCTCGGCGGCGGACTACGGCAAACTCGTCGGCGTGACGGGCCAGACCATCTATAGCTGGGAGCACGAGATTTCGCGGCCGCGCCCACCGCAAGTGGTGCGGCTCGCCGCGATTCGTCACCTGGGCAAACGCGAGGCGCAGACCCGTTTGGCGCCGCCGACCCGGACGCGCCGACGGACCTCACGATAAGCGGATCCCGGCACAAGCGCTGCTTTCCGCGCTTCCGGCTCTATCCTGTGTCTGGTAGAATGGCTGCCGGTGCGCCGATCGCGGCGAGTCTTCGCAGGTGACACGAGGCCCTATTCGCAACTGCAGGAGGTGAGCATGAGCCGAGATGATGCAAACGCAATCCCGCGCCGGGAATTGCTGGCGCGGCTGCCGCTGGCGGTCGCCGGTTCGGCGGCGGCTATCGAGACCGCGTCCCAGGCACAAGAAGCCCCGCGGGCAGTCACAGATTCAGCCGCCCCGCCGCTGCCGATGATTCGGCTGGGCAACCAGGAGGTGACCCGGCTGATCGTCGGCTCCAATCCCATCAGCGGATACTCCTACATGGGCCCCATCATGGACCGGCACATGCGGGAGTACTTCACCTCCGAACGCATCGGGGAGTTTCTGTCGGATTGCGAACGCGCGGGAATCAATACGCACCAATTCAGCGATCCGAAGCTGATGACCGGCATCATCCGAACCCTGCGCGAGCGGGGATCCAAGATGAAGTTCATCTGTCTCCATTCCGGCGGCTCGGAGAATATGTCGATTGAGCAGGTCGTCCGCGACACGCAACCGATCGCCATCGTCCATCACGGCGGCGTGACCGACAGGCTTTTCCGCGAAGGCAAAAGCCAGGAGGTCCACGATTTTGTGAAGCGCGTGCGTGACGCCGGCGTCCTGGCGGGAGTCTCGGCCCACAATCCCGACTGCATCAAACGCGTAGCCGAGGGAGACTGGCCGGTCGATTTCTTCATGACGTGCTTCCATTACCTCACGCGAACCCGGGAGGAGCTGGCCAAGATGCCGCCGGTGATCACGCTCCCGATCGGCTATTCCTTCTTCGCCGCCGATCCGGCGACCATGACCCAGGTGGCGCGACAGGTCAAGCAGCCGTGCCTGGGCTTCAAGATTCTGGCGGCGGGGCGGAAATGTCACGACAAGCGATCAGTCCGGGAGGCTTTCCAATTCGCCTTCGAGAACCTCAAGCCGATCGACGCCGTCATCGTCGGCATGTACCCGCGCTATCAGGACCAGAGCAAGGAGAACGCCGGCTATACGCGGGAATTCGGTAGAGTCCAGCGCACATAACCCCATTGGAAAGGAGGATCAGACCATGAACGTTCCATCGGCAAAATTACGGCAGTTTCTCGGGAGCATATTGCTCGTCGGCACGATACTCTTACTGGCCGGCGCTGTGGGTAGTGCGGATAAGGTACCCACAAGCCCATCTCCAGGGCTTCAGAGTGCCCCGGGTCCCGCCCTGTCGAAGCCGGCGCCTGCCGCCGATCCGACGGACGGCAAGGTGAGAATCATCTGCTTCGGCGCCCATCCGGATGACGATGAGCTTAGCGCCGGCGGCATAGCGGCCTTGTGGGCGGCCCGCGGACATCACGTCAAATTCGTCTCCTGCACCAATGGGGACATCGGCCACTGGGGCATGGCGGGTGGACCGCTGGCCCAGCGTCGCACGGCCGAAGTCCAGCGCTGTGCGGAGATCTTCGGCATTGAGACCCAAGTGCTCGACATCCACGACGGCGAGCTGCTGCCGACCCTGGAGAACCGCCAGACCATCGTCCGGCTGATCCGCCAGTGGCGCGCGGATATCGTGATGTGCCACCGCTCGAACGACTACCATCCCGACCATCGCAACGCCGCCCTGCTGATCCAGGACGCCGGTTACATGGTCACAGTCCCCTTCTTCTGCCCCGACATCCCCTACCTGGAGCACAACCCGGTCTTCCTGTACTACGAGGACGGCTTCCAGAGGCCCTACCCCTTCACCGCCGATATCGTGGTGGGGATCGACGATGTGCTCGGCAAGAAGCTGGATGCGGCGGTCGCGCTGGAGTCCCAGACCCTCGAGGCCGGCTGCAACGGCTCCGAGAAGTCATGCCCGACCGATCCTCAAGGCAGGCAGGCCCGCATCGAGGCGGTTCGGCGTGGTGCCGAGAGACGGGACGCCGGAC
>CAYHAJ010000491.1:0-10217 GCA_964354535.1 uncultured Pirellulales bacterium | reverse complement strand
AGCCTCAAGTCCTCCGGACTTGGGGATGGCCAGACCCAGGAAACGGGGGTTGGCGCACGAGCAACATGCAACCATCCCCAAGGCCTTCCGGCCTTGAGGCTGCCACCCGGAGGACTCTCTTAGCCTTTGAGCGGGTCGTTGTTTTTTTCGCAGGTCCGGCCGGACAATATCCCAGCGAATTCGTAGGAGATGTTTCTGGGAAAGAGTCGGCAGGCCGGCTTTGCGGGTGGAACGGTGAGGGGCGGGGCGAACCCCCCAATCAGGCGTTGGCAGAAGTGTCGCAGTGACAATGCGCGGGAAGAGAGGACGTACTATTTCATTCCTCTTCCCTCCGCCGGCACGCGACCGGTATTGACTCGTATATCGGCACGCACGCGGCGATTATCGTTGAGACCGATACTCTATGCAAACCGATTCACTGCTTGGCCACCACGACCGTCGGACAAATCACATCCAGCGCAGGACACGGCGTCGCGGCTGCCGGCGACGTCGCGGCCGCCACGGACAACGGCACCAGGAAGCAGATCGGACACTGCGTGAACACGGGCCGACATAGGGTCGGGGTGGCTGGGCACTGCGTCAGAACCGCGGGGCACTGCGTGCTCACGGATGGGCATTGCGTCTGTACGACCGCACATTTGGACAGCACGAGGGGGCACTTCGTCTCGGATGGCGGACAGAAGGTAGTCTGCGTGGGGCACTGCGTGTCCACCGCCGGGCATCGGGTCGCCGTGACTGGGCATTTGGTCGAAGACGTAGGGCACTGGGTCGACACGACCGGACATTTGGTTTCTGCGGCCGGGCATTGCGTGTCAACCGTTTGGCACCTGGTCACAGTCGGCGGACATTTCGTATCAAAGGTTGGGCATTGTGTGGCTACAACCGGGCACTTGGTCTTCTCCTCGGGACACCGCGTGTCCAGCGGCGGGCACGCCGTCAATGTTGTCGGGCACTGGGTGACCGCGACGGGGCATTTGGTCGGTTCCGTCGGGCAGCGCGTACCCACCGGCGGGCAGCGCGTCTGCACGGCCGGGCACTGCGTGGAAACGACCGGGCACTTCGTCGATTCCGCGGGGCACCGCGTGTCCATCACCGGGCATGTCGTCAGCGTAGCCGGGCACTGCGTCAGTACGGTCGGGCATTTGGTCGGTTCCGTCGGGCAGCGCGTATCGACCGCCGGGCAGCGCGTCTGCACGGCCGGGCACTGCGTGGAAACAACCGGGCACTTTGTCGGCTCGGCGGGGCACCGCGTGTCCATCAGCGGGCACGTCGTCAGCGTAGCCGGGCACTGCGTGGATATGACGGGACATCTCGTCGGCCCCACCGGGCACCGCGTCTCCACCGGCGGGCAGCGCGTCTGGACGGCCGGGCACTGGGTGTCCACCGCCTGGCAATTGGTCGGAGTCGGCGGGCATTTCGTCAGAGACTCGGGGCACTTGGTCAGCGCCACCGGACATTTCGTTTCCACCGCCGGGCATTCGGTTTCGACGACCTGACACTTGGTCGCGGTCGGGGGGCATTTGGTTAGAGACTCAGGGCACTTGGTCGTCACCGGCGGACATTGGGTTGCCACGACTGGGCACTGGGTCGCCGCCGTAACCACCGCGCATTGCGTCACCGTCGGAGGGCACCGAGTCGTCACCGGCGGACATTTCGTCTGCACCGCGGGGCACTGGGTGTCCACCGCCTGGCAGTTGGTCGGAGTCGGCGGGCATTTCGTCAGAGACTCGGGGCACTTGGTCAGCGCCACCGGACATTTCGTTTCCACCGCCGGGCATGCGGTTTCGACGACCTGACACTTGGTCGCGGTCGGGGGGCACTTGGTTAGGGATTCAGGGCACTTGGTCGTCACCGGCGGGCATTGGGTCGCCGCGACTGGGCACTGGGTCGCCGCTCCAACAACCGCGCATTGGGTCACCGTCGGAGGGCACCTCGTCGTCACCGGCGGGCATTTCGTCTGCACCGCGGGGCACTGGGTGTCCACCGCCTGGCAGTTGGTCGGGGTCGGCGGACATTTCGTCAGGGATTCCGGGCATCGGGTCGTCACCGGCGGGCATTTCGTGGCGACCGCCGGACACTGGGTATAGCCGATCAGGCACTTGGTTGGCGTCGGTGGACATTTGGTCAGAGCCGCCGGGCAACGAGTCGCCACCGCCGGACATTTGGTCCGGGACGGGGGGCATCTCGTGGCGGTCGTCGGGCATTTGGTCTTGACCGTCGGGCAGCGCGTCGCGACCAGCGGACATCGCGTCGAGACCGACGGGCATTTCGTCCGGGTCGTGGGGCACCGCGTTGAGTACGTCGGACACTGGGTTTTGACCGCCGGGCAGCGGGTTTCCACGGCCGGACACTGCGTCTCCACGACCGGGCATTGCGTCACGCTCCCGGGCCGGGTCGTGGGATGCTCGATGACTTCCTCCGTATAGGTCAGCGCAAAGGACAGATCGATTGAGTTCTTCTCTAACGCGTAGTACGGGTGGCTCTTCGGATAGCGCAGCTCTTTCCAGAGGTCCGGCTTCTGCGCGGCCATGTCCCAGACGGCATCATCCATATAATGGTCGGGCCACCGGCGGGTCTTCCAGCCGAACTGCCCGTCCGTCGTATCGACCCGCACCTGGAGCCAATAGACCAGCGGAACCGAGGGTGAGCCCTGCTGCAGGAAGGCATCGTCCGGACGGATCGGGATATCGATCTGCCAGACCTCGGTGTCGCCGCCGGGGGTCAGTTGCCCGGTGGCCGGGTCCCACCACCATTCGCCGAGATCGCGGACAATGTGATAGGAGGTCTCCGTGAATTCCGTGGCGCCAAAGGTCCGGGCCCACAAGACCTCCGGGGCGGGCTTCGAGAAACGATTCTGCGGGTCGGCGCCGGCAGCGCCCGCCGGATCGTCCGCGCGAATGCTCAGATAGATCTTCTGAATCTTGCCCTTGCGGTCGTTCTTCCATGAGCCCCACAAGCGGACCTCCGTGATCCGGTTCGTGCTGGTGCACTTGAAATCATCGGCCAACCAGCGGGTCTTGCCGTCACTGTTGTCCATGCGGATGTCGATGCCATTGGCCGTCAAATCGGGCCACTGAATCCGTTTCAACTGCGGCGGCGCCGCACGGATCGAGACATCGTAATCCTCCACTTCCCCATCCGGCGCGGAGCCTTCCGGTCCCAGACGGCCCTTGCTGCTAATGCGGAACCGTGCGAAGCGTTCGCCCACTACGGCATCCGGCGGCACCGGCACCGTGATGGTGTTGATGCCGTCCGGGAGATAGCCATTGCACACCTGTTCGGTCGACTGCCAGGTCGCATCGCCGTTGAAGTCGATCCAGGCCTGCACGATGCCTCCGCCGCCACTGACCTCGACCGTAAGGCTCGCGGGCTCACCCGGCACGAGCGGCGGAATCCACACGCCTTCTTCATCGTCATTGTCATCCGTATCGTCGGCCAGCGCGTTGGGATCCGGCCGACCATCCGACTCCGCATCCGGCATGCCGGGCTCATCGCCCAACCACGGGCCGGCAATCGGGTGTTGAGCTCCGTTGTGCTCCGACAACGTCGGATAGCCGCCGGCGCGTGTGCCGGGGGCATCGCCCCAATCGTGCGTCACGGGTGCGGGCTCGTTCTTGGGCTGGAAGTAGTAGTCCTCCGTCTCCCCGGCTCCGTAACCATTCTCGGGCCCGGCGCCGCCGGTGCCGAGAGAGGGATCCCAGGGCCTGTCGGAAAGAGTGATCCGCATCCAGAGGGGGTCGAGATCGCCCAACACGCTCGGATGCCAGGACCGGAAGGCCGGCGTCGTCCGCGTGTGTGGGCCGATCCCGGGCAGATTCAGTTCCTGATTCTGCACGGCCCACTCGGCGGCCTCCGCGCCGTCGGCCCCTGTCAGGGTATCGTCCCAATCGCCGTCGCGATCCCAGTCGAACCACACGTTCACGTACAGGTGCGTCGCCCGCGGATCGATCACGGTCACGACATAGTCAAACTTGGTCGACTCGAAATCCGGCAGAACCAGCGGCACGATCACACCGTCATCGGAACCGTCGGCGTCCGGAATATCTGAAGTCGGGTCCAGGTTGTTCGACGGGTCCGTATCCGGCCCGAGGTCCGCCTCATTCTCCCAGGTCACCCCGTAACCCAGGAACGCCTTGTCCTTGGGACTGCGATGGAACGGCCCATAGGGCAGCGGACCAGCCTGGTACACGGTCGGGAAATGGGCCGTCACGCCCGCGGGCCCGTGCTTGGGATAGGCGGTCATCTCCGCCCCGAGGCTGTTGGAGCTGTCGGGCGCATCGCCCAGGTCGTACTTTGCCTGCAGGTCGCGGCCGCTGTCGATGACGAACGCCAGATCGAGCGACTGGCCCGCGGATTCGTGGCCGGTCGGATAGGCCAACGTCCGCCAACTGCCGCCGGTCGCCCGGTACACCGCGTCGTAATTCCACCGAAATTCGGGGGAAGTGCTTTTCCATCCGAATCTGTGGGCCGCGTTGGCCGGTTCGAGCCCTTTGACCGCCAGCCAGTAGACCGTCCCTTCCTGCTGCACGAACGGATCTTTGTCCGGGCAGAAGTTGAACTGATAGGCCTGTCGGTGGTTGTCGCGCAGATAGCTGTCCCGCAGCGGATCGCACCACCCCTCGGGGCCATCATGGACCATGCGAACGGCATACTGTCCCGGCCCGAAGGTCCGTGTCCACAGGGACGTGCCCGGACGGCTCGGCGCGTCAGCCGTGGCCGGGGAATTGGCGTAGATACTGACCTCAAAGCTCATCCCCTCGAGGCCACGGGTGGGCAGCAGATCGTCTGCGAACGAGCCCCAGATATGGATTCGCGAGATCGGACCGCTGGCCGTGCACTTGAAATCATCGGCCAGAATCGTTCCTACGTCACTGACGTCGATGCCCGCCGCGCTCAGATCGGGCGGCTGTGGCCAGTGCATCTTGTGCGGCCCACCGGTCAGCCAGTCGCAGGGGCCCTCCCCCGCCGCTACCGGCACACCCGGCCGATCTTCGTAGGCCCAGCCGTCAATGACGACGCTGTGGGTTTCGGTGTCAATGCCGGATTGGCCCTCCACGTGGAGCCAGCCGTAGCGGCCGTCCGGCGTCATGATGCCGACGTAGCCGCCCTCATCATCGATTCCGCCGCCGTTATAGAGGTAGGCCCAGTCCTGGAAGATGGACATCGGACCGATCATCGAGCCCATCGGGAGGTTCATCGCCATGTTCATGAACCCGAGGATGCCACCCGTGCCCATCCCCGCGCCCATGCCCGTTCCCATGGACATGGTACCCGGCCCCATGATCCCCGGGGCAAAGAGGGCCAAGCGGCTGTCCAAGATCGCCGGGGCCATCGACGCCCCCGGCATGCCCATCATCCCGGGCATCCCCATCGGGCTCATCATGCTCATGGCGAGCCACAGGTTGACCTGGAAGTCGTCCCACTTCTCACCCTGCCGGGCGAGGTTGATCCCCATGGACGACATCGGATCCATGGGAGTCAGTTGCAGCACGACGCTCTGGGAGCCGGAATAGACAATAGCCCCGAAAACTATCCCGGGCATCATCACGGCGAGTGTGACAGACAATAGCAGCCTGTTCATGACCTGATCCTCCCGTCCGTAGCACGCGTTCGGTGGTGGTCGCACGTTTCGCACGGTCTCGACCCGCCACGTCCCGCGCCGGTTGTGCATGCGCATACATGGAGGCTGCCCCCAGTACAGCCACAAAGCCACAATGGCAAATATACCGTGTCCAGATCGCCGGTGTCAAGAGAAAAACTGCACCTCATCATCACCAAATGACACCATAACCACGTGCCCTGGTTTCGCCGCGTCGAACGCTAGGTGGCCGGGTGGATTCGTGCGCTGGTCTTGTGGGTGGAGAATGGGCGGGATAAGATGATCCTTCGATGGCAGACGGTCGGCAGGCCCATCCTGTGCGTGTGACTTTTGCCGCGCTGATCCTGCTCGGCATCGTGGCGGCCCCGGCTCGGATCGTACCCCCTACGCCTGGCGGCGAAGCCAACACGGTGGATCGTATGCCGCTGTCCTCCCGTCCATCCCCCGCCTCTCTCACCATCGCTTATCCTCTGGAGGAGGCCGTCTTCCCGCCGGACATCGCGGCCCCGACGTTCGTGTGGAGCGACCCGGCCGACCAAGCCGACACGTGGCTGATTGACATCGCGGGCGATGACGAGGGTGACCACTTCCAGAGGCGCACGCCGGGGACCGCGCCGGCGCCGGCGCGGGATAGTGATCCGCGCACCGCCTCCGAGGCGGGACGCGCGTACCAGCCACCGAGACCACCCGTGACTCCCCGGCGCTGGATGCCCGACGCGCGGGCCTGGGAACAGATCAAGAATCTGTCGAAAGGCCGGGCCGTGACTGCCACCATTGTCGGGTTCCATGGCACAAAATCGGCCGAAGCCCTGTCCCGGGGCCGCGTGAGGTTCCGCGTGTCCACGGACCCCGTGGGCGCCCCGATCTTCTACCGCGATGTGCCCTTGCCGTTCCGCCATGTCCTCCAGCACATCGATTCGATCTGCTGGCGTCTGGGGGAGATCTCGTCGTACCGGCCGCCGGTCCTGCTGACCGGCATGAAGGTCTGTGGCAACTGTCACTCCTTCACGCCTGACGGCAAGACCATGGCTATGGACGTGGACTACGGCAGCGACAAGGGCTCCTACGTCATCGCCCCCGTGCACCCTCAGACTATCCTGGGCAAGGACACACTCATCTCCTGGAGCGACTACCGGCGCGAGGAGAAGGAGCTTACGTTCGGCCTGCTGTCCCAGATCTCGCCCGATGGTCGCTACGTCATCAGCACGGTCAAGGACCGGTCCGTGTTTGCGGCCGTGGATGAGCTGTTCTATTCCCAGCGCTTCTTTCCGGTCGCGGGAATTCTGGTTGTCTATGACCGGCAAACGAAGCAATTCTTCCCTCTCCGGGGCGCCGATGACCGGCGGTACGTCCAGAGCAACCCTGTGTGGAGCCCGGACGGCAAAACCCTCCTTTTCGCCCGGAGTGAGTCGTATACGCTGGCCGGCCTCAAGGACCCCTCGTCCGCCGTAGTGGAGAAGGATGAAGTCTCCGAGTTTTTCGAAGGGGGCAGAAAGTTCCGCTACGACCTCTATCAAATCGCTTTCAACGAGGGCCGGGGCGGCGTGCCGGTGCCGCTGCCCGGAGCCTCCGGCAACGGGAGGAGCAATTACTTCCCGCGCTTTTCGCCCGACGGTCGGTGGATCGTCTTCTGCCAGAGTGACACGTTCATGCTCCTGCGGCCCGACAGCACTCTCTACCTCCTGCCCGCGACCGGCGGCACGCCGCGGAAGATGCGCTGCAATTTCCCGGGGAAGATGAATTCCTGGCACAGTTGGTCTCCGAACAGTCATTGGCTGGTCTTCGCCTCGAAGGCGAACGGGCCCTTCACACAACTGTGGCTGACGCACATCGACACCGAGGGCAACGACAGTCCTGCCGTCGTGCTGGAGCACTTCACCGCGGCGGACCGGGCCGCCAATATCCCCGAGTTCGTCAACGTCAAACCCGAACAATTCCAGGAGATCCGAGCGGAATTCGCGGACTACTACACCTACTACCGCATCGGCATCGGCTACGAGCAAAGACACGAGTACGCGCAAGCCATCGAGGAGCTCCAGAGAGCCTTAGCGGAGGAGCCCAATCA
Organism: uncultured Pirellulales bacterium; assembly: GCA_964354535.1. Lineage (GTDB taxonomy): Bacteria > Planctomycetota > Phycisphaerae > Sedimentisphaerales > Anaerobacaceae > PLanc-01. The sequence continues at coordinate 2,553 of CAYHAJ010000491.1, read as the reverse complement.
TCCGGAGTCTCTGTACCTGCTGGCCTCATGCCTGGCCCGGCTCGACCGGCCGCAGGAAGCGATCCCCTACGCCCGCAAGGTGGCCCGCCTGGCTCCCAAGAGTCCCACGGTACACGGCCTTCTGGGCGGCCTGCTCTCCGGCACGGGCCGCTACGGCGAGGCCCTGGCCCACCTGGAAGCCGCCTACGCCGGCAACCCCGGGGACGTGACCATCGTCAACAACCTGGCTTGGCTGTTGGCGACCTCTCCGGAGGCGGCGCACCGTGACGGTCCCCGGGCGGTCCGGCTGGCCGAATGGGCCTGCAAAGCGACTTCTTATAAGTCGCCCCCCCTGCTGGACAGCTTAGCCGTCGCCTACGCGGAAACCGGCCAATTCGAGCAGGCGATGCGCACAACTCAGCAGGCGATCGAGATCGTCCGCGGCAATCCCAAAGCCTCGACGGAAACCCTCGAATCCCGCCTGGCCCTGTACCGGGCCGGCCAGCCCTATCACGAACGCGCCTCGAAATGAGTGTCCCGGCCAAAGACCTGTAGGGGCGAATACCTATTCGCCCTTTCTCCGGGCGAAAGATCTCTCGCCCCTACCCATTTCCCGTTTCCCCGCCCGTTCGGCTCCGCTCAGGGCAGGCCGTGGCGAGCGGATAGGTTTTGGTGACGGCCGAGAGGAGAATTAAAGTGTCTCTCGCCCAGCAGCCGATAAAAGAGGCAAAGACAGTCCTGACAACCTGAATCCTCTTTTGAAAGGTGCCATGATGGCGTGCAATCGCTGTGGATGTGGATCGGGCAAGAAGACCAAGGCCGCTGCCAAGCCGAAAGCCAAGGCCAAGGCCAAGCCGAAGAAGAAGTAACACCGCCTCCGGCGGCAGAGACCATATCTCGCGCAGAGACGCGGGGCCGCAGAGAGTCCGTGCCAGCAACGCCTTCGGGCATGGATCTTCTGTCCCCCGCGCCTCTGCCTCTTTGCGCAATACTCCCTCACGCTAAAGCCTGCCCTGAGCGGAGCCGAACGGGACGCCACGAGCACCGGGGATGTCGGTGTTTGCCGTCGTCTGACACCTCTGATTCCTCTCTTGTCATTCCCGCGAAGGCGGGAATCCAGGTTTTCTCGCCACGGAGAGGGGGGGCGGAGGACGACGGGCCCCAGACTGTAGCTGGCCCCTGAGCCCCTGTTTCACCGGCTGCCGACTACGGACTACCAACAGCCGTCGTCCAGCCACAGATTTCACCGATTTGCGTCGATTTCCTGCCGGGAATAGCCCTCTCGCAACTGCTCTTTCGACACGGATTCACGCGGGATGAACACGGATTTATGCCGAGAAATGTACCTGACACCGTCCCGTTCTCCTGAGCGTCGCGGCGGTGTCCCCAGAGGCTTGAAATCTCCCCCTGTTTGTGGCAGAATATACCCATACGGTGTCCGAAACGGTGGGGAAGGGTCCCCAATCGCGAGGCATCGCGATTGGGAGCCCGAGTCGGCATGAGTGATGTCACGCGCATCTTGAACGCCATCGAACGGGGGGACGCCAAGGCTACGGACGAACTCTTGCCGCTGGTCTACGAAGAACTCCGCCTTCTCGCCGCCCAGAAGTTGTCCCATGAACGACCCGGCCAGACCCTGCAGGCGACTGCACTGGTGCACGAGGCTTATCTGCGGTTGGTGGGAGATGAACTCCAGAGCTGGAAGAGTCGGGGCCATTTCTTCGCGGCGGCGGCCGAGGCCATGCGACGGATTCTCATTGAACGTGCCCGCCGGAGAAGAGGTCTCAAGTATGGAGGGGCTCGGGAGAGAGTTGATCTTGACGACGTGGTTCTGCCCTGTGATGACCAGGAATCTTCCGCGAACTTGCTGGCGCTGGACGAAGCCCTTGAGAAGTTGTCACAGAAAGACAAGGTGAAGGCTGATGTGGTCAAGCTGCGCTATTTCGCAGGTCTGACTATTGAGCAGACGGCCGAGGTGTTGGGCGTCTCTCGGAACACCGCCAAGCGCTGTTGGGCCTATGCGCGTGCTTGGCTCTTGGAGGAGATCGGTTGATTTTGCCGCCTGCTCCGGTTTTGGCGCAAATCTTCTGCAATTCTCTGGGCCACCCTGCCTCCGGTTCTCGCACTATACAATAGAGAACACGCTATTCTGGGAGCCAAGTTGTGGATCTCGAAGAAAGAAAAGAGGAAATATTCGCGGCGGCCATTGAGTTTGAGGACCGTGCCGCACGCAACGCCTTCCTGAGTCAGGCCTGCGGTGGGAATCAAGAGCTGGTTGAGAAGGTGCAGAGATTGCTCCGTCGCCACGACGCAGCCAGCTTCCTGGATGTGCCGCCCTTTGGGCTGGTGCCTGACATTGAGATTGCCACTTTGACCGAAGCTCCCGGCACCGTGATCGGGCGGTACAAGCTCCTGGAGAAGATCGGCGAGGGCGGCATGGCGGTGGTCTACATGGCCGAGCAGACTGAGCCCCTCCGCCGCAAGGTGGCCCTCAAGATCATCAAATTGGGCATGGACACGAGACAGGTCATCGCCCGCTTCGAGGCCGAGCGACAGGCGCTGGCCCTGATGGAC
>CAYHAJ010000490.1:0-60341 GCA_964354535.1 uncultured Pirellulales bacterium | reverse complement strand
TTGCCCGAGCCGGTGGGGCCGGTCACCAGGACCACGCCGTTGGGCGTCTGAATCACCTGTCGAAATCGTTGCAGGTTGTCATAGGTAAAGCCCAGCGCCTCCAGGTTGTAGAGGATCTTCTGCGGATCGATGATGCGGACGACGACCTTCTCGCCGAAGGTACCCGGCATCACGGAGACGCGCAGATCGATCGGCCGGCCTTCCACCAGGACATGGATGCCGCCGTCCTGGGGGAGCCGTCGTTGGGCGATATCGAGCTCCGCCATGATTTTGATGCGCGAGACAATCGCCGGATGCATCTGATAGGGCGGCCGCATCTTCTCGTAGAGCTTGCCGTCTACACGATAGCGGATGCGCAGTCTCTTATCCCCCGGCTCGATGTGAATATCGCTGGCGTTTTCCCGGACCGCATTGTACAGGAGGTAGTTGACGAGCTTGACCACCGGGGACTGCCCCGCCACCTCTTCGAGATCGCCAATGTCCTGGGTGATGCTCTCGATGAGAGTGAATTCCTCGAGCCCCTCCTCGTCGATGATGTCGTCGATCACGAACACGTTGGCGGCGGGCAGATAGGTCTGCAGAGTGGCCTTGATGTCCTTGCTCGTGGAGCACACCACCTGGACCCGGCACCCGCTGAGCCGTTCGATCTCATCGATGAGAAAGACGTTGGTGGGTTCGCTGACCGCCACCGTGAGCACTTCGTGGACCTTGAACAGAGGCAGTACGATGTGCTCCTCCATGAAGGTGCGGGGCAGAGTCTCAACGGCTTTGGCATCGCAGATTTTCGGGCTGACTTGAGCATACGGCACTCCATACGCTTCGGCCAAAGCCGAGGCGATCTGGTTTTCCGTGCAGTAGCCCATCTCGACGAGCAGCTCGCCGAGCAGCTTGCGATGGCCCTTCTCCCGTTGTTCGGCCAGGGCCCTCTCGACCTGCTCGTCATTGACGACCCCTCGGGCCAGCAGGAGCTGACCGAGTTGCGTCTTGTTTTCGAGCAGAACCTGAGCCATTTCTACTTCTCTCAGCCGATCGGTTACGACCGGAACAACGGAACACTGGACTACGGGAAGGATGGAATATTGGCATGTTGGAAGAGGGAGGGGTCTGGGGTGCCCCCGATCCCCATCATTCCATCATTCCAGTATTCCATCCTTCCCACATTCAAACTCACGCGAAGCTCTTGACCGCCTCCGCCAACTCGGCGTGGCAGTCGAATTCATCCTGCAGCCGCGTGATCGCCAGGATCGTGACGCAGTTTTCGGTCAAGCCTGCCAGCCGCAACGGGACGCGGTTTTGGCGACAGTAGTCGCGGACCCAGAGCAGCAGCTCGAGTCCCTGGCTGTCGATGAACTCGACTTCGCTCATATTCAGAACGACACCTGCTCTCTGGCTGGCGATGATCTCGGTCAGGGCGCTGCGCAGCGGCTCGACGCTCTCCCCGTCGACGTCGCCGTGCAGCTCCACCACCGTCACGTCATTGTAGTTCTGCCAGGGAACCTTCATCGCAGCAACGTCCCAATCGCCTCGGTTCCATAGTCCACGAAGTGCGACATGTCATGACAATCCAGGCCGTCCTCCTGAATGACCTCCCACAGCCGGTCGACATCGCTCGCCAGAAAGATGGCTCCGATCGTGGCGTCGAACTGCGTGCCCAGACCCTTCTGAATCTCGGCCAAGGCACGTTCCACACTCAGGGCGTCGCGGTAGGTCCGTCGGGAGGTCATGGCATCGAAGCTGTCGGCCAGTCCCACGATCTTGCCCGTGAGCGGAATCTCGTCGCCGCTGAGACCATCCGGATACCCGCGTCCGTCGATCCGCTCGTGGTGACAGAGCACGCCGGGCACAATCTCACGCATCTGCTTGATGCCCCGCAGAATGCTGGCCCCAATAGAGGGGTGCCGGCGAATGCAGGCCCGCTCTTCGGGACTCAACTTGCCGTTCTTGCGCAGCACGGCTTCGTCGATGCCGATCTTGCCGATGTCGTGCAGCAGGCCGGCCAGATAGATCCTGTGAATCTGTTCCTCCTCCAGCGGTTCCCGCTCCGCCACGCGTTCGGCGATCCAACGGGAGATCAATGCGACCCGCTCGGAATGGCCGCGGGTGTATTGGTCCTTCGCGTCGATGCTGTTGGTCAGTGCCTTGAGCGAGCCAACGAACAGCTCCTTCAGATCGTTGAAGAGCCGCCCGTTCTCGATAAACACCGCGCAGCCGCTCGCCACGGACGTGAAGAGCTTGACGTCCGTGCTGTCGAAATCGGGCTTGTCCACGCGATTGACGGCCACCATCAGTCCCATGAGGGAGACGGTCCCGCGGGACCGGCGCGCGGCGCCGGAATCCCCCTTCTCTTTCGCGCACAAAGGCACGGCGATGATATTCCGCACGTTGGCGGGCCACTCGTAACGGAAGGGCGAGTCCACTTCGCTGTCCAGCAACGCTTCGCGGCCCCGGGCCAACTCGTCCGCCAGGCGTCCGCGCAACGCCGCAGCCATCGTTTCGTCAATGTCGATCAACCCCGAGCCGGCGGCGACGACCAGCTTCCGGTCGCCGTCCACCACCCGTTCCAGGAGGACCACAATCCCCTCCACCAGAACGATGTCGGTCAGACTGTCGCAGGCGAGCTGCAGGAAGTTGGTGTCCGACTCGGTGACCCGCATGTTCGTGCTGATCCGATGGAGCAGCACCAGCTCTTCGTACACTCGGGCCAGCTCAACCCCGACCGTTTCGATCTGTTCCTCCGTCCGCACGGAGGTCTGGAAACCGACGGCCAACAGCCGGAGCATCTCGCGGAAGTATTCCACCATGCCGGCAGGGCCCCCGGACAGCGTGTTCGGAGGTGGCGTGCCGTCTCCGGCGGAGAGATCGCCAAGATCCAGGAGGGCGACGCCGACCGGGTCGCGGTGGCCCACCGCCACGGGCGGCAGCAGCAGAGGCACACCGATCACCAGACTCGTGTCCGCCAGTTGCCAGATCGGAATCTCCCCGTCCGCGCTTGGCTGCTCAGCCGCCTGGGCGAGAATGTGCCGTGCCGCCTCCAGAAGCTGGTCACGGTCGCTCTCAAAGCGCCCACCCTTGACGTGAACGACGATCGAACCGTCCGCGGCCACCACGGCGAAGTTGACACCGAAGCGGACGAGTCGTTCGCCGGATCTCTCCAACTCGCGTCGTTGCGACGCCGCCAAGGCCGGAGCTGCGATGTTCGACATGACCATGTCCACGTGTTCACCTATCCAGAGCCGTCATTCATCGGTCCGTTCACGAACGTCTCAGCATTTCGCGGCGAGCTGCCGTTGGTAAAGAATATCCTGAATCGTCTTGAGCAGTTCCTTGGGACTGAAAGGCTTGCTCAGGCAGCTCGAGACGTCCAGACTCTCCTGCTGCTCCTGCGATACGGCGAAGCTGCGCGCCGTCAGCAGAATCACCGGAATGTCTTTCGTTTGCTCATTCTCACGGAGTTTGGTGATCAACTCGATCCCGGTCATGATGGGCATCTGATAATCCGTGACCACGATGTCCGGCTTCTCCCGACAGGCGAGATCATAGGCCTCCACCCCGTTGTTGGCGGCAATGACCTCATAGCCGTTGTTGCGGAGTTTGATCGCGACCACGTGAATAATGTGGATTTCGTCATCTGCCACAAGCACTTTACTGGCCATCGTTTTTCATCCTCTTGAAGAATGGAAGATTAAAAGATCGGAATAATGGAATTCTGGAATACTGGAACAGGGGGGACGGCGAGTCGTTCACCCATCATTCCATGATTCCAACATTCCCTCATTCCCTTCTTCCTATACCGTGGCCACCTCGGCGGCGGTCGCCAACGGCAACTCAAAGCCGAAGGTACTGCCCACTCCCACTTGGCTGGTGACGAACACCCGGCCGTTATGTACTTTTTCGACGATTTGTTTCACCAGGTTGAGGCCCAGGCCCGTCCCTTTGGCCAGTTTGTTGTTGGCACTGACGCGATAGAACTTCTCAAAGAGGTGGCCGATCTCGACGGCGGGAATTCCCGCCCCGGTGTCCGTCACGGTCACCCGCGCCAGCCGAGCCGTCTCCTCCACCTCCATCCCGACGGTGACCTGGCCGCCCGCCGGCGTGTACTTCACGGCGTTGCTCAATAGATTGATGATCACCTGAGAGATCATGTCTTTGTCGACCCACACCGAGTCATAGACGATCGAGTGTCCGCTCGTCACCGTGATGTTCTTCTCCTCGGCGTAGCTGCGGATCATCTGCAACTGTTCTTCGATCAGAATCGCGAGGCTCGCCTGCTCCTTATGGACCTTGATCAGACCCGACTCGATCCGCGAAATATTCAGGATGTCCTCGATGAGGCGATTCAGCCGCTGGGCCTGGCTCTGGATGACGTGGTAGAACTCCTTCCGGGTCGCTTCATCATCCGCCTCCCCGTCCGCGAGCATTTCGGAATACGCCGTGATCGAGGCCAGCGGCGTCTTGAGCTCGTGGGAGACGTGGCTGACGAAGTCGTTCTTCATCTGGGCGATTTCCTTCTCCTTCGTGACGTCGTGGAGCACGGCCACGACGCCCGAGACCTTACCGTCCTCCTGTACGCACGAAAGGATCGTCTCGAACGTCCGGGGCCGATCGCCCTGCGCGAACAGGAGTTCCCGTTTCGTCGCTTCCGTGCGCGTGCGCCCACTCTGCCGCAGCAACTCGATGAATTCGGGGTGCGGCGTGCCCATCACCTCCGCCAGAGATCGATACCGCGCTTGCCGGGCATCGAATCCGAAAAGCTGCGCCGCCGGCTCATTGGCCATGAGGAGCCGGTCCGCCCCGTCCACGACGAGGACGGCATCGCGGAGGCTGTACAAAATGGCCTCCGTCTGCCGCTTCTCCCGTTCCGAGAGCCGGGATTGGACCTGCAGGTCGCCCAAGGCTTCCTGAAGCTGCTGCACCGTCTGGTTGCAGTGCGCCAGATGGGCGTCGACGGCCTCGACTAACGCCCGCGGGCGGCCGGTACGAACGACCGCCGACAACGCGGCGGGGAGCCGAGCGGCTGTGGACGTGATCACCCCGGTGAGTCGGCCGTAGCCAACCCCGAGGACGACCACGCCCACAGCCCCCAGACCATAGAGGGCGAGTCGCAACGGAGCCAGTCCGGACCACCGCCCCAGGCCGAGGCCGGTCTCCTGCCACTGGGCAAGGACCGCCATCAGCAGCGCGATGAGCGCGGCGGCGGCGGCAATCCAGACTGTGCTTCGTTGACCTCTCACCATGACTCCTCCGAAACCACGAACGGCAGATACCCCCGGTCTTCCGGACCGGGACCTGACCTACCGTCTCGTCCAGTTTTCCGCATCCTGCTTGCCGACTTCCTCCCCGGCGACGCCGTCGAGCCGCTTGAACTCTTCCGGATCCGTCTCCGCGATGATCCGTTCGCGCAGGCGCAGGGCCTCCAGATAGGTCGGCCGCGCCAGCAGCGCGATCTTCAGGTTGAAGAGAGCCTTCCCCATGTCACCTTCGAGATAGTCCTTGGTGGCGCGGGCATAGGCATCCTCGGCAATCCTGGCACTATCAATCGCCTCCAAGCTGTGCCGGGCGGCGTCTCTCTTGACCCGAATGTCCTCCACGCGCTTGTCGGCACGCGTCTGCGACGGATCCTGAATGATGTGAGGCGTCAGAATCACAATGACTTCCTCACGGTTGGTGGTGTCCTTTTTGCCCCGGAACAGGGCGCCGACCAGGGGCAGGTCGCCTAGCACCGGCACCTGGCTCTTGTTGGTCACGACGCTGTCGCGGAACAAGCCACCGATGACCACCGTCTGCCCGTCCTTGACCACGACATTCGTCCGTAGCTCCGTGGACGTTTCATCGGGGATGTTGTTCTGCGTCTTCAGGGTGCCGTCGCTATCCTTCGGATAGATGTCCATCCGGATGTACCCATCATCCCCGATGTAGGGCCGGAAGGCAAGGCGAGTACCCGTCTCCAGGAACGCCACCGATTGCGTCGTGGACGTCTGGGTCTGCGTGGTCTGCGACAGGTAGCCGATCTTGCGGCCGATGTACACGATGCCTTCTTGCTTGTTGACCGCGAGAATCTTCGGATTGGCCAACAGGGTCGTGTCGGTAATGGTCTCCAGGGCCGTCAGCACCGCGCGGACATTGCCCGCGGAGAAGCCGATGGTCAACCCGGTTTCGCCACCGGACTTGGAAAAGCCGACCGTCTGGGCCGGAGTGCCATAGCCGGCGCCACTCACGATGATATCCCGGTCGACCTGCAGACCACTCAGCAGGTTCCAATCGATACCAAACTCCATGTCTTCGGTCAGACGCGCGGCCAGAATCGTGGCCTCAATCATGACTTGCCGCGGCCGGACATCCAGTTGACGGACAATCTGTTCCGCACGCTCGATGTTCTCGGGGTAATCGAAGACGATGAGCGTGTCATTCATGGCCAGATCGTCGCCGCCACCGCTCCCGCTGAGGCCGCCCTCACCGCCCGAGATACTCTTCTGCGCAGCGGTGCTGGCCTGCACTTTGGCCACGCCACCCCCACTGAGAACCGGCGCCACGAGTTTCATCGCCTCCTGGGCCGTGATGTAGTAGAGCGTGACGACCTTGTACTGCATCCGTTCCGGGTTCTCCTTGGTCTTCTTGTACTCGTCGAGCGTGTACACTCGGACGAAATCGCCATCCTGCTCGCACTTGAACGCGTTGCCGAGAACGGCCTCCAGGGCCTTCTCGAACGTCACGTTATAGAGCCGGCTGACGGTCAACGGCCCTTCGACGCCCGCGCTCGGCACAATGTTCTTCCTGCACAGGGCGGCCAGCAGACGCAAGCTGTCGCGAATATTCATGTCCTTTTGGAACGCGATGAACTTGATCATGCCGCTGGCGGGATCCACCTGCGCTTGATTCGGGTCAATCTTCTGGCCGTTGACCCCGGCGGCAGGATCGAGCGCCGCCGGCACCGGCTTCGGTTCTGCGGCGGCCACGAATCCGGCCACCACCCCCAGGAGAAGAACGGCGGCGAGCCACCGGCCTCTCCACGTAAGCGATACCTTATTCATACGAATGTCCTGATACATAATAGACTCCTGTTTTCCGGCGACCCTTGCTCCAGAGCTCGGGTGCCCGCATCGTTTGAATCCGCGAAAACCTCAGTTGACTACTTCGAGAGACTGCGCTAATTTCAGCGTCAGTTGCACCCCATTACACCCCACCAGCACTGAATCCACATAGATCTGCAACACTTCAAATTCATAGGATTGGGTGCCGTCTTTCACCAGGAATCGGCCCCCGACCTCCAGCAACTGGTCGTTGATGAAGATGCGGGGACTCTCATTCCACGACACCGCTTCCAGCTTCATCGTCCGTGCGACTCGTTGGATCACTTCTTGAGCATTTTCGGTAGATGCTACGGGTACTTCTGTATCAGTGCCGGCACCGCGCCGGGCGGAATCCCGCCCAAAAGACGCGGGGTCTTTCATGGTAAAGAAATCTCGTGGGAGGGCATCGTGCCGTCCGGGAATCCGGGGCAGCTCGAGGCGCTGCATCGTCACCGGCGGCCGACGGGCTGCCGTCTGGGCCTGGGAGGACCGGGGCGCCGCCGCGGCCGCCGCGGGCCGGTGTCCGAGGAAGACCCGCACCCACATGAACAGCATGATCAGGACGAGGACGCACGCCATGACCGTTCTCTTCCCGCCCAGCCGGAGATGGTCGAGTACGGGGCCGATCCGCGCTATGTTGATCTTCCCGTTAGGCGCCATGGTTCACACCGCCAGCCGGTTTCGTCCCGGCCGGCCCCTCGTTCTTGCGATGTTTGGCCGACTGCTCGAAAATGACGGCCTCGATCTGCACGCCGAGTTGTCCTGTCAGATCCGTGTCGTTCTCCAGTGCCACTTTCTCGACCCGGACGAGCCGACCCAGCGCTTGGAGCTTCGTGAAGAAGCGGAACAGGCTCGTCAGCGTTCCGTGGCACGCCACGTGGATGGGGGTACAGTTCAGCTCTTCCGTCTTCCGCTCTTTCCCGGGCAGAACCACCTGTTCGACCAGATCGCAGTCCTTCATAAGGCCGGCGATCTGTTGCAGGAAGGTGCCGAGGGTCCGGTCGACCGGCACGCGGCGATCGAACCCCTCGATCTTCTTCTCCATGTCGCGCAGCCGCCGCTCGAGACCCCCCAGTTCCACGCTTTGGGCAGCGGCCATTTCGATGACCTGGCGCTGTTCGGCCTGGGCCTGCTGCAGCATCCGGAGCCGCTGCTGGGAGGGGAGGTAGCCGCACAGGACGAAATCGCAAACGAACAGACCGGTGAGGATATACACCCACATCTGCTGTCTGCGGTGCGACAGTTTGGAGCCACTTATGCTCATTATTCCTGCGTTTCCTGGTAATTCGCCAGATAGCACACAATTTCGAATTCGGTCACATCCCCCCCGCCCTGGGTCCGGGAGACGGCCGGCCCACCGGGGGACGCCGGAGTGGCCCTCGCTCCCGTCTGGGCCTTGGCACTGCCGTAGAACGAGAGATGGACCCGCTGAAAGTACTGGGAAGCATCCAGCTTGCAGACCAGGTCCGGCACATCCGCCGGATGGGCCGCCACCCCGGTCAACACGAGGCGAAACCTCACGGGGCCCAGGAAACCTTCTTTCCCGGAGTTCGCCGTGGAGCCACCCAGCCGCACGACGGAACCTTTGGCCGGTTCCCTCTCTTCCGTCCGGGCCAACGGCTCCGCCTGGAGCTCCACCTTCCGCAAGACGATGGCGTCGCCGACCAGATGGCTCATCTCGGCCAGGAGGGCGGCGATATCCACGCGGGAATCCATCTGCTCCACCAGGTTCGCTCTGACTTTCAGCTCGTTGAGCCTCTTGGTCAGCCCATTGAACTCACGGACGACGGCCTCCGCGCACGCCCGTTGGTTTTCCAGTCCCGCCACCTGGGCCGCTGCTTTGCTCACTCGGTGCAGGGCCGTCGCATTGAAAATCATCATGGCCAGAAAGACGGCCGCCAAAGCGAGGTACTGCCGCCGCACGTGCGAATGGCGCCGCCGATCCTCTTTGTACCATTCCGGGAGGAAGTCGAATTCTTTCACAGCGTTCCCCCCTCCTGCACCGGTTCCGCTGGGACCGATCCTTCGCTCTCGGCCACCAGGAACGAGTTCCACCCTTTGAGGCTCAGCCCCACGGCCAAGGCCAGATCCGCAAAGCCGCCGGCGCCCTCCGGATCGACCCGGTCCGGGCAGAAGTCGAAGCCGCGCAGCGGCTCGGCCACTTCCACTTCCACCGACAGGTGACGCCGCAGGGCATCCCGCAGGACCTGCTCGTAGGCCCCTCCGCCCGCGATGATCGTCCGCTCCACGGGCTTGCCGCGAAACGTGACCGTATAATAGCGCAGGCACAGGGCAATTTCGCCCGCCAATTGATCCGACGTCCGATTCAGGGCATCGATCACGTGGCGACGCATGGCCGGATCGATCGACTCGTCCCGCTGCAACCGGTGCCGGAACGATTCGGCTTCCGGGGCGTCCACCCCCAGGGCGGACGCCACTTCGTCGTTGAACTGACCCATACCGATCGCCATCTGCTTTACGAAAGAGATCTCGCCGCCGCGGCCGATGACGATGATCGTATACCGATACCCGACATCAATGAAAATGACCGTTCGCTCCTTGTCCTCCTGGCGGCGTAGGGTCCGCTCGAAGGCTCGGAACAAGGCGCAGGGCGGCGCGTCGAGCGCGGCGGGGGTCAGCCCGGCTCCCTCCAGGAGGCGAATATGGGCCGCGACCGTTTCCGGATCGACCGCGAACAGGATGTACTCGTTCTTGACTTCTTCTCCCTGCAGCACGCTGCCCGCCAGCAGGTAGTTGATCGCCCCGCGGGCCGGATCCAGAGCGAACCGTTCCGCCGCTTCCTTGCGCAGCATCCGATCCGCCTGGTCCGCCTCGGCTTCCGGCAGCCGCACCGACGTGATCCGGACATTCTCCACAGGCAAGGCGGAAATCACCCGTTGTCCCCGGAACTGGCCGTCGGCCAGCAGACGCCGGATCGTCGCCATGAGGGATTGCTCGCGCTCCGAATCGCCCAGGCGATCGAGATCCACGGAGGCTCTCCGAGCCGCCAGCACCTTCGTCTGGCCGTCCTGGGCCACCAGTTGAACCATCTTCACACTGTGATGGCCGACGTCCAGGCCGATGGGCTGGATCTTGTGGTTCGCCATAATCCAATTCGGTATCAGCATCGAGACGATTCCACTCAATTCGAAACGGAGATGAACCCTGTCACAGGCTCCACGCTGACCGTTCGCGTGATGCCCCCCGCCCGGAGCGTGATCACGCCGCTGTTCAGATTGGTTGCTGCGCCATTGAAGGGACTTCCCAAATAATCGAAGCTCACCTGGTTCGTTCCATCGAAATTGGCGTCGAAGATATCCACCTGACCGAGCCGGCTGTCGGCGCGAAAATCGATCGTGTAGAGGAATCCTTTTTTCACCGGGTGCGGAATCGTGGTTCCGCTCTCATCGATGATCCGGTAGGTCTCGGTCGTTTTGTCGAACACCACCGAGTATCTCTGTCCCCGGCTGATGGACATGCTCTTGGCGTATTCCAGATCGGCCGCGACCATGTTCACGGCGGCCCGGAGCTGCATACTCCCCGCGGAAGAAGCCATCGGCACGACAATCGCGGCGGCAATGGCAAGGATGGCCATCACGATCACCAGCTCGATCATCGTGAATCCGTGGCGAACGACTGTCGGTACTGCATTTCGACGCATACTCACCCTACCTCCATTCGTTAAATCGGTCCGTTCCCGACTGGGCTTTACTCCGGGCCCCTCTCGACCCGCCACGGCCCGACCGGGCGGTCCCCCATGCACTGGCAGAAGAGCCGGCCGCGGATCGTCCCATACATCGGCCGACGCGCCTCTTGACCGATACAGCCGGAACATTCGCTCTGTCCGACGGCGAACGTCCGGAAAACCCCTGGCGCGCAGCACTCTCCACTGAATTGCCACAGGAGATTCGCCCGACCGTCTCAGGGCAAACTCGTCCCGTCCTCGCGGGGCGAACCGGACAATTTTTCCGCCCGCGACCGATAAACTCGGATGCGAACCGGTCTGGCACATTCAGCGACCCTCTGCGGCACATGTCATGGTCTCCGAATACTGCGGAAGAACGCGCCGGCCGCCGGGCTCCAGCAGGTCTGGCTGCCGACCGCTCCCGTGAGCACCGCCGCCTTCATGGGGTCCGCGATCACGGTGATCCCCGAGCCGGGTCCGTTCAGCGTCCCCCCGACGAACAGCCCGCCGGTGACGCGGATATTGGCGGCGGTCGCACTGATCTGGACATCATGGTCCACCACGACGAGTCCCTCGATCTGCAGCGTGTTGAGGTTCTCGATCGTGAGATTGCCGCCGACGTAGAGCGCCGGCAGGTTGGGGGCCGCGATGATCTGACTGGCGCTAGCACTGGCGGCAATGGTGAGATTGCCGGATACCAGGAGCATCCCCTTGATGTTCGCCGTCCCGCTGATGTTCAGATCGCCCACTCTGCGCCAGATACTGTTGGGGGCACGGAGGCCCGCCGGCAAGTTCGCATCGACGAGCGTGCAGGTGGGGTACAGCGGATTCACGTAGGCAGCGGTCACGGGAGGCCAGGCCAAGGAAAGCGTCTGCGGATTCAGTTGGCCCGTCTGCGTGCCGGTGCCCGCGAGACTGACGGCAAAGATATCACCGGCGATCGCGCCATTGTTGATCAGATTGTTCCGCGCGTAGACGTCGCCGTAAACGTTCACCCCACTCCAAAGCGAGGTGTTCGCCACGACTTCCAGGGCGATGCAGGGATCCAGCCGCAACGTGGCCGCCAAGCGGCCTTGTGCGGTCCGCTGGCCGTCGACGAGTCGGTACGATTCGGAGGTGATGTCGTAGGTACAACGGTCCGTCGTCCGGTTGGGATCCCACGAGACGCGCAAATCGTAGTAATCCCGGCTGGTCGCCACCAACTGCTGCCCCGCGACGCCATCCGCCCAGAAGGCGGCCGGCACATCCTGCGGGTGCAGGACCAACCCGCGGGCATGCTCCAGGCCCGACTCCGCCAACTGGTCCATCTGCAGGCGCAGCAGTACATTGGTCCCGCAAGCCAGTTCGGTATCCGCGCGGGCGAGGAAGCCCGTGGCCAGGATCGTGATCGCCAGCACGATCAGCAAGACCATCAGCAGGGCCACCCCTCGGCGGCGAGGGATGCTCGATGGTTGATAATGGATGATTGCGCGCATTCTCTACTCAGGCTTCTCTCCCCGGATCGCTATTGGTCATCATCGGCTGCGACGAGGGCCGTGCCGGCGGAATTGAGCAGATAACCGGCTCGGCTCTGCAGGGCCGCGACGATCTCATAGGGATGATCGCTGCCGTTCTCCGTCAGTAGAAAGGAGATCATCAGGCATTGTGCTTGTGTCACGGGCGGCGCGACCGGATAGAACGCGAACTGCACGTCCCGGCAGACCGGGACGAGTGACGCGTGCGTCGCGCTGTAGTTCGCCAGGAGTTGGGATTTGGTGGTTGCCAGCGTCAGAGAGGCAAGGGTGACCGAGGGATTATCCGCCGCTGCGAGTTGACATAGCCGCAGAACGTCGCAAGTGTCCCCGCGCTCGACATAGACCAGTTCGTTCACGTTGATTTGGTGGTCGCCGTTGTCATCCGCTCGCCAGATGACCAAGTCATTGCCTGGAGCGGCACAGAGCAGCCGGCAGGTCCCGACCAGGTCGCGGATGCGCAGGGTGGCTTGCCGGAGTTGGGCCTGCTTGACGGCCGTATCGTCACCGGCGGTGCTGGCAGCGCTCAGCGCAAAGGCAAACGTGGCCACGGCCGATAGGACAATGCTCGTGATCAGCATGCCCACCAGGAGTTCCACCAGCGTAAAGCCCTTCGTGTGTCGAGCGCTTCGCATCAGAATCTCACCACGGAAAACACGTCTTGTCCATCCTGCGTTCCGGCCTGTCCTCACGTTCTGCAGGACAAAGAAGCCGGTCCCTTCGAGTCATTTGCTGATCAGACGGTCGAGCGTTGCCACCACCCTTCCCTGGTAACTGACTTGCACGGACACGAGGAGGAAATCCGACGGCAGGGACGGCTCGTTTTCCTGCGCCACGTAAACGTTGTCGTGGCAGCTCACGCTCCGGCCGAAGTGGGCGTACATCGGATCGGTGAATACGTCGCCGCGCGCGTTCCTGACTTGTCCCTGCGCCTCGCTGTACCCGGCCCACGCGGAGACGATCTGGCTCTTGGGCGTGGCGATAATCCGCTCCATCAGGTCGCCGGCCAGCTTGGCCGCCAGAGTCACCCGCGTCCCCTCGGCCTGGACCGCCGCCCCGTGGGAAAACGGCAACAGCACGCCGGCCGCCGCCACGCCCAATAGGACCATGGCCGCGGTGGCCTCAACCAACGTGAAGCCCGACCGCCTCGTCCTCACCCCCGAGGAGGAGAGATGGCTTCGCAGCACTCGCAAGGGCATGAGTTCGAGCCGATCAATAATCATAGTAGGCTGTGCCCTGGTCATTGGTCCCCGTGCTGTCGGCCCGGATCTCCCCGGTCTCGGGCTTGAAGATCCAGCCGTGGCTATCGTCGCCCCCCGCTGGGAAGGCGGCCCCGTTGGCCACCATTTGGACGGTGTCAAAATTGTTCAACGGATTCACGGGGATACGGGACAAGTAGGGCCCATAGTTGAAACCCGCGGTGCCTACGGCCGCCGTCCGGCCGCTCATGTCGGAGGCCAGCGTGGCTTGTGCCAGGAACGCCGCCCCCGTCGGTGCCGCCCCCGGGTCTCCATTGGGATACCCGGGCGAAACTTCCAGGTGATGGCTCTTGTAGATCAGCACGAAGCGCCGCAGCAGGCTCAGGTCCGAGGCCAGAGCGCTTTCGCGGGCGGTGGTCCCGCTCCTGCCCACGGCCGGAATCACGATCGCCGCCATGACGCCCAGCAAGACCACCACAATCAGGATTTCCACCAGAGTGAAAGCTCTTGCCGCTCTCATTTCCGGCCCTTTCTATCTATTGCCGGCTACCGACCGGCATCAAAAAGGCTGACCGGCTACGGGCAAGCCCTCGCTCGGTCAGCCTTGAAGACCGTGGTTGGATGACTATCAAGTCAAGCCGTTAGAGCAAGGCATGGGCGGCAGTGTCCGCGGCACGGATTTCGCCGGTCGCCGGGTCATAGCCCCAGCCCACGCTGTTATCCACCGTGCCAGCAGCACCCAGCGTATCGAGGTTGTTGAAAGGATTCGCAGGCACTCTTTCCAGATACGGACCAAGCTGGAAGAGCCCGGCTCTCGCTTTGCTGACTCCGTTGACGTTGCCGGCGATGTCTGAGGTATAAATCATCTGACCCTCAAAGGTGAGCAGGGCCGGCGCCGTGTCGTTGTGCTGGACTTTGTACAGCTCGATCTGTGACCGCAGGGTCTGCAGGTCGCTGGCCAGACTGTTCGTCTTGGCCTCCGTGCTGGCCTGGGTAAACTGCGGAATGACGATCGCGGCCAAAATACCCAGAATGACCACGACGATCAGAATTTCGACCAAGGTGAAGCCACGTTTTGCCTGCATTTGTTGTCCTCCTCACGAGTGGACTTGACTGAATGAAATTGGTTTCCACGACGAAACCAAAAACTTGTTTGCGAGAACCCTATCGACCGAATCGACAAGGCACTTGACTGGCCTGCTTTGCTTGAGTGTCCGATCCTCCAAAAGCACAGAACAAGGCGATCCAACCCTTTGGCCGAACTACTTCCATCCTTACCATTTGTTACGTATTTGGGGGCCTTTAAGGTGCCATCCGGGTGAGCCGGACCGCGTTATCTGCGACCCCCATTCAGTTAAGCAAAACATAGGAATTGCGCCCGGGCGTGCCAAATCGCGGAACGGAAAAAACTTAAAATTCGGAGCGGCAAAGCGCGGAAATGCAACGTGCAGCCGAAATCCACCGCACAAAGGATCGAAACACGGCGCCGGGCCCGACACCGTCTCGAACTTCGGACTTTCGGGGCGACGCTTCTTTCGGCGTCAGATGGTCGTATTAGAGGACATTGAGGTACTCCGGCAGGTTCCGGAGTCGGATAATCCTCTGGTGCGGGCCCGCATGCACGAGGTCGATGCGGATGGGGTCGATTCCCCGCAGGGCGGGCTCGATTTTATCCGCCCATTCAATCAGGACGACGGATTCAGGATAGCAGAAATCGTCGAAGCCGAGCCGCTCGAAATCGCCGACGGAGTCGAGCCGATAGGCATCAATATGATAAAGGTCGAAGCGGCCGGCATACTGGTTGACCAGGACGAAGGTGGGACTGGTCACGCTGGTCTGGTCCGCGGCCCCCGCGCCGGCGGCGATGCCTTTGATCAGATGCGTCTTGCCGCTGCCTAAAGGTCCGCAAATCGCGAGAACTTCCCCGCCGCGGAGCCGGGCCCCGAGACGGCGGCCCAACTCCCTGGTTTCCTGCGGCGAACTCGACGTCATCGTGATCTCCACGGCCGTTCCTTCCGCGCGACCCTCACCGATCCACCAAGTGGTCGTAGCCGCCGGGCTTCAGGTCCCGGACCTTTCCGTCCGGCATCCGAATTTCCATCCGCCCGTTGTCCGTAATCCGGCCAATCGCCGTGATCGGCACGGGATCGTCCCACCGCTGACGCAAGCGCTCCCCTTGGTCGGACGCGAGCGTGAACAGCAGTTCGAAGTCCTCCCCCTCATTCAAGGCGGCGGCGAGCGGATCGGCTTGGGCCCTGGCGTCCTCCGAAATCGGCACAGCGACCGCCTCTATGAGAGCACCAACGCCACTCTGCGTACAGATGCGGTTCAGATCGGTGCTGAGTCCGTCACTGATATCCATCATGGCATGCAGATCGGCGATTCGAACGATCTTCAGGGCCTCATTCACTCGTGGCGCGAACTCCAGGTGCTTCCGGCGGACGGAACCTCCCAGCGACCCGGTGACGCAGATGATGTCCCCGACTTTGGCGCCGTTGCGCCGGACCGGAGGCTTGGCCCCGGGCTTGCTCAACATGGAAACACAAATGGCGAAGGGTCCACCATTCTTCCAGCCCGTGATATCGCCCCCCACGAGGGGACAATTGTACTTATCGGCGGCGGATACGACCCCCGCGTGCAACGCCTGCAACTGCCGGCCGCCCCAGCCGGGCGGCAGCCCGACGGCCACGACGGCCGCCAGAGGAATCGTCGCCATCGCGGCGCAGTCGCTCAGACTGGCCGCCATCGACTTGTAGCCCACCTGCGGCAACGTCGCGGTCCTCAGATCGAAGTGCGTGCCGTCGAGAAGCATGTCCGTCGTGATGAGCACGGACGCGCCGTGGTCCAGGGCGATCTGGGCCATGTCATCCCCGATGCCAATGGGGATGTCGGCAGGCGACAGTTGCCGTTGCTGCTGAAACCAACTCGTGATCTCATCCTCTTTCATGCCTCAACTCCGCCAGATGCTTCTGCCAGAAAATGACCTGCTCCTGTGCCTGCTCCGGTCCGGCAGCGCCCGCCGAGGCGTAGCGGCGTACGACCTGGACGGCCCCAAGATAGTCATACACGTCGGCCTCGATCACCGCAGAGCATTCCTGGAACTGGGCCAGGGAAAGCTGTCCCAACGGCTGGCCTTTCTTCTCACACTGGGCGACGAGCACACCCACGATGCCGTGCGCCTTGCGGAAGGGAATCCCCTTCCGCACCAGGTACTCGGCCAAGGCGGTGGCGTCGAGAAAACCGGAATCGAGATCCGCCAGAATCTCCTGCGTGCGGAAGGTCGTGTGGGAGACCACGGCCGCCGCGATTTCGAGCGATTTCTCCATCGTATCGGCGGTCGAGAAGACGTGAATCTTGTCCTCCTGGAGATCCCGGTTGTAGCCGGAGGGCTGACCCTTCAAGATCGTCAACATGGCCACGAGCGCACCATACACCGCGCCCGTCTTGGCCCGCATCAGCTCCAGGACATCCGGATTGCGCTTCTGCGGCATCATGCTTGACGACGTGCAGAAGGCATCGTCGATACGGAGGAAGCCAAACTCGTTGGAGGAGAACAGGATCCAGTCCTCCGCCAGGCGGGACAGGTGGGCCGCGAGCAGGGCACAATCGAAGATGAACTCCGCGCAAAAGTCCCGGTCGCTGATGGCATCGATGCTGTTGTAGACGATATCGGCAAACCCCAGCCGCTGGGCCGTGCTCTTGCGGTCAATCGCCAGGGTCGAGCCGGCGATGGCGCCGGCGCCCAGCGGCGAGGCATTCAGGATCGTCCGGCAGTTCTTGAGGCGCACAACATCCCGTTCCAGTGGCTCGACGAAGCTCAGTAGATAGGCCGCGATGACCATCGGCTGGGCCCGCTGCAAGTGCGTGTAGGCCGGCATCGGATCGGTCGTATGCTTCGAAGCCAGTTTCACGAAAGCACCCTGCAGTTGGGCGATGCCGGCCTGCAACGCTTCGATTTCGTCACGGAGCCACAGCCGGATATCTGTCGCGACCTGATCGTTACGGCTGCGCCCCGTGTGCAGCTTGGCGCCGGGATCGCCAATCCTCTGGATGAGGGCTGCCTCGATGGCCATGTGGATGTCCTCGGCGGCCTTGTCGAACTCGAACCGCCCCGCTTCGATGTCCGCGCCGATCTCGACCAGGCCTTTCTCGATCGCCTGGAACTCCGGCTGCGTGATCAGCTTCTGTTGGGCGAGCATGGCGGCGTGGGCAATCGAGCCGACGATATCATACTTGTAGAGCCGCTTGTCGTACGACAGCGACTCGACGTAGTCCACCGTCAGCTCATCGGGCTGGGCGGCAAGCCGCTTCTCCCAGCTTCTCTGCGTATCAGTCATGAATGGTGGCCCTCTGGATTTATGATTTACAATTTATGATTTATTATTTATAAGTCTTCCGTCACAAACCGTAAACCGTAAATTCCTGGATGGACTATGACTTCGCTTCTGATCAAGAACTGCCGGTTGTATGATGCGGCTGAGAATGCACCCCTGTGTTCAGTCTTGGTTCGCGACGGGACCATCGAGAAGGTCGGGCGGACAAGTCGCGCGGAGCAGGTGCTCGATGCGGGCGGCCGAATGATCGCCCCCGGTCTCATCGATGTGCACATTCAGGGCGCTGGCGGCGCGGACGTGCTCGATGCGACCCCGGAGGCCCTGGCGACCATGTCGCGGACTTGTGCACGTTTTGGGGTCACGAGCTTTCTGGCAACGACGGTCTACAAGCCCAGGCAGGAGAATCGACACTTGAAAGTGGCCGCGGCGTGTGTCGGGCGCGATCTGGGCGGTGCGCGCCTGCTGGGCACCCACTTGGAAGGCCCTTTCATCTCGCCGCAGAAGCGCGGCATGATCCAGCCGGACTGTCTGACACTACCCTCCCCGGCCATCCTCGCGGACATTTATGCTTTGCTCGGCGATACTCTCAAGATGATGACGGTCGCGCCGGAACTGCCGGGGAGCGACGAAATTGTCCGTACTCTGGTGGACCACGGAGCAGTGGCCTCCTTCGGGCACTCGAAGGCTACTTATGACGAGACAGTCCGTGGCTTTGGGATGGGAATCACCCACGTCACGCACCTATTCAATGCGATGGCTTCCCTGCACCATCGTGATCCCGGTCCGCTGGCGGCCATCTTCGAGCGGCCTGACATCACCTGCCAGGTCATCACGGATGGCGTCCATATTCACCCGGCGGTCCTCCGGCTCGCCTTCCACGCGCTGGGCCCCAAGCGATTTGTCACGATCACCGACGGCATGCACGCCATGGGCCTGCCCGACGGGCACTACATCTACAATAAGTTGGAATACGAATCCAAAGACGGCACGGCTCGCTATAAGGATGGGACCCTGATCGGCACGGCTCTGGGTCTGAGCCAATTGGTGGTTCGCCTGACGCAGTTCACCCCCTGTGCCGTCCCCGAGACCATCAAGACGGTGACGGAGAACGCGGCGCAGGTGCTGGGCCTTGGGCAGACCAAGGGGTCCATCGCACCGGGACGCGATGCCGACCTGGTCATCCTTGATCAGGATCTGTCCGTGTACGCAACCCTGGTCGCCGGACAAGTCGTGTATCAGCGGTGACCTCTACTGAGACAGATTGTCCTTCACGACGGAATCGCTCAATTTCTCGCTGTCGGCGGCTGCATCGACGAGGACATTGTCCGTGAACAGGACGTGCGAAACCGCCCTGCCTTCGAGGGCGAGGGCCTTGGGTTTCACGGAAGAGAAGAGATTGCCCACGACGGCGATGTCTTGGGCGCCGTCCAGGGTCAGACCGGCGGCCGCGGCATCATTTGCGGTCCGCTTGATCTTCTCCTCGCCGATGAAGCTATCCGAGAAGTTGTTGGCGCTAATGGTGATCCGCCCGCTGGCGGGACCGACGCGAACCGCGTCCTTCTTGACAATCGTGAACGTGTTGGCACTGATCGTGCAACCGTGAGCGTCGCGCAGGTCGATGCCTCCCGTCACCTCGTGAGCGATCACGTTCGAGCTGAGCGTAATACCGTAGCAGTCCCGATCCAGGATGATGGCCGTGCCGTTGCACTCTTCAATCATGTTGCCCGACACGACCGACCCATAGGTATTCTCGATCACAACGCCGTTGCCGAGGTGGTCGTCCAGATTGTTACCGGTCATGCACAGATTGAAGCTATCGACACAGCGGACCGCATCCCAGTTCTCTTCGAACTGATTGGAGGCGACCACAATGTCGTGGCAGCCGACCAGGTTGAGGCCGGTCTTCTTATTATAAGTGATAAGGGAATCACAGATGCGGGGGTCTTCGTAGCAAAAGTGCATGTGGATACCGTCGGCGCCATGATAGCTGACGGTGACCCCTTCCACGAAGAGTTCATTGATCCGGCGGGCTTCGATGCCGTGGCCGCTCTGGTCGTTGCCGGTCAGCCGGAAATTGGCCAGCCGGACCCGCCACAACACTGCTTTGTCGGTATCCGCGCCGCTCGGATGCTGAAGGATAATCGCGCTCCTACCTTCGGTATCCGTGTTCTTGATGTGGGTGGCCGTTCCCGCGCCTTCGAGAAGCACATCCGAGACCGTGATCTTCAGCGGCTCCTTGATCTCGAACGTGCCCGGCGGCAGGCGAACGGCTCCTCCGGTGGCCGGCAGCGCGTCAATCGCCGCCTGCAGACTGGGATACTCCGCCGCGTCAATCACCGGTAGGGCGCCGGGCAGTCTGATGCGCGGGTTAGCCGATTCTGCCGTCTTGGCGACAACAAAACAATCGGCCAGCAAGGCGACTGCAAGAACGACAGTGGCAACGATGACCCAACGAATTGCATTCATATAATCTCCCCTTTCCGATTTGTAGGGCGGGGCTTGCCCCACCGACTTGGGTGGCGCACGGGACATGGTGGGGCAAGCCCCACCCTACGCGTTCATTACCTCTACGAGCACCGCGATGGCCTGCTCGATATCCTCGGCGGTGATCCCGTAATGCGTGACAGCGCGCAGACGGGGCGGCGCCACGCTCAAGGCTCGGACACCGCGAGCGCCGAGCCGTTTCGCAAGCTCCTCGCCGGTCAGCCCCTTCCTGGTCACATCGAAGTAGACGATATTGGTTCGCACACGCGCCAAGTCGATGGACAACCCCGCGATCCGGGCAATCCCTTGAGCCAGGCGAGCAGCGTTGTCGTGGTCCTCGTGAATTCTGTCGACCATCTGGTCCAAGGCCACGAGGCCGGCCGCAGCGATGATGCCGGCCTGCCTCATGCCCCCGCCCAAAACTTTCCGAGTCCGACGGGCCTCTTTGATAAAGTCCTTCGGGCCGCAGACGAGCGAGCCGACGGGGGCGGCCAGCCCTTTCGAAAGGCAGAAGCTCAGCGAATCTACGCCGCGTGTCAGGTCCCTGACATCGACGCCAAGGGCAGCCGCCGCATTGAAGAGGCGGGCCCCGTCGAGATGAACGGCGAACTGGTGGCGGTGCGCCAAGTCAACTACCTGAGCGGTGTACTGGACCGTGAGCGGCGCGCCGTCGCACCGGTTGTGCGTGTTTTCCAGGCACACTAAGCGCGTGCGCGGAAAGTGCACGTTGTCCGGGCGGATGGCAGCCTCGATGTCCTCCAAACGGAGCGTACCGTCCGGCTGATTCGGGACCGTCCGGGGATGAATGCCGCCCAACGCGGAGATGCCTCCTGCTTCGTAGAGATGGGTGTGGCAGCGGTCCCCCAGGATGACCTCGGCGCCCCGTCCGCAATGCGTCAAGATCGACACGAGATTGCCCATCGTCCCGCTGACGACCAGCAGGGCTGCCTCCTTGCCAACCCGCTCGGCCGCCAACCGCTCGAGCCGATTGACGGTGGGGTCCTCGCCAAACACGTCGTCGCCCAGCTCCGCGCGATACATGGCGTCCCGCATCTCCTCCGAGGGAAGAGTAACCGTGTCACTACGCAGATCAATCGTCTTCATAACATCCTTCAAAACAAAGACGCTTCCGCCCTGCCGACAATAACGCCGACTCCTACGATAGTCCGCCCGCCTTTGCGCGTCAACGATCCCTTGCCGCTCAGATCATGCATGCCGGTTGCGACGGAGTTCTTCGCACCCCCAGTGTCCGGGTGGCCGCGGCAAGGCCGAAGGCTTTGCCGATGGCGAAGGGGCGAACCAGCGGCAAGCGGTCGCGTGCCGCTGCCACCCCGATTACGAAATTCCCAGACCCAATCTCGCGTGGCAAGGTTCAGAGCCTGTGGGGAGCGCAGTTGAGGGGGTGACCGACTGGGCAAGGGAATCCGTCGCTACCGGGGGTCGGGCACGGGGTAATGCGCGATGATGCGCACCCTGTCGCCGGCGGAATTCACTTTGCTCCGGTCGAGGATGGCGATGATTCTTCGCTGCGGCCCGTTCGTCCCGATGCGGGCGAGAAGGTAGGCGGTGAACACATCGCTGCGCACGGTCACCAGGTTGCTGATCCGCGTGAAGATCAGGTCCCGCTCTTCCATGTCGTCACGGGCCATGTCGGGCGTCAGATCGGGGCCGCGGGGCACATCGTCATGCTGATTGTCCTGCTCGTCAAAGGCCAGGACGCACAGTGGATCGACCCGCATCAGCTCGGCGATGCTCTTGTAAGGACCGTGGCTGTCGCGATAGGCGACGACGGCGTTGGCCTTTTGCAGCGGCGTGGTATCCTCATACTGCATCCAGGGGAGTTGCCCGAGGACGAAGGCCGGGGCCGTGTTGATGTTGATCCGACCCATGATGCGCGTCTCATCGGCTAACGCCAGATGCTGTGCGGGATCGATCACGGTCAGGTAGTTGCAGAGCTTGCGATAGATGGGGTTCCGCAAATCGACCAGGCAATCGGCGGCGGTCGCCCCCTCCGGGATGCCGTACGCGCTGCGGGCCAGCACCATGCCCAGCTCACCGATATTCGTGAGCGGCTTGTCGGCGGGATGCGCCTGGACGACTTCCGGCCGCTGCGTGTC
This sequence comes from uncultured Pirellulales bacterium, assembly GCA_964354535.1. Lineage (GTDB taxonomy): Bacteria > Planctomycetota > Phycisphaerae > Sedimentisphaerales > Anaerobacaceae > PLanc-01. The sequence continues at coordinate 37,944 of CAYHAJ010000490.1, read as the reverse complement.
CACGTAGTTGCCCGCCGCATTGCCCAGACCCGGCGTCGACGTCTGAGCCTGGGACGCCCAGAGCCGCCGGATACACTTGTTCGGGGCGATGTCCCGCTGGAGGCTGCGTGCGACGCCGTCGGCCGCGATCCAAGCCTCCGGCACGCGCTGGGAGTCAACGATGATCCACTTGCCCGCTGAGGCAACTCTTCGCTGCAGAGAGATCGTGGCGCCCGCTTCGAACGTCGCCTGACCCAGGCCCTGAGGCACCCGCAGGTAGGCGCTGCGGTTGTAGCCGTACAGGGGCATCGTGTCGGACGGCTCCTGCCGATCCGCGAACAGGACATAGTCCTTCGCCAAAGGCGCCGCCGCCTCCTCCGCCAGCAGAACGTGGAACCGTCTCGACCCGGACCACGCGATGTCCAGCTCGACGTCGCTGGTGGCCGGATTATCGATCACGATCTTCCAGGCGCCGGGCCGGGGGTCGTTATCCTCGAAATACGGCTTGTACAACTCGATCGCGTACGAAGTGCGCAGCGCGCCCGTATCCGGGTCCTTCACCTGCCGATAGGCCAACTCGGAAAGGTACGCGCACGGACGCTCGAAACCGTAGTACGGCGAGGAGAGTCCCGTGACCACCGTGATCTCCTCATCGTCGTCAATGTAGTCCACCAGGTTGGCGGTGATTTGAATCGCCTTTTCGGCAATTCCCAGCGTATTGGGGTCGGCCTCGGCCAGCGCCGCGGCGACCGCCGCCCGGAGGGTGAGCTGATCCGCCGTGTTGACGTTCACCGTCCTGCGGAGCTTGATCCCGGCGTCGGTGGTGACGGCCTTCGGCGTCAAAATCCGGTCCATGTTGTAGGTGGTGGCAATCGTACGGTACGCGTAGTTGGGATCGAGCCCGCCACCGGCCACGCGGCGGAACCAGGCGCCCAACTGATCGGTCGTATCCACGGGCGTACGCAGAGCGGCCTGGCGGAACTGGCCCCAGTTTTCCAGGCGGGTATCCACCCCCGTCTGATTCAGCAGGTAGCGGTATCGCAGCTCCAGCTCATCCGAAAGGTCGAAGGGCGTGTAGGCAAACGGGCTGTTCGGGTCGGTACTCGCGGCGGCCGTCCGATCCGGGTATTGCCAGATGACCTGCTGCTCGTAGGCGATCAAGTTCAAGGCGGCGGGATTTGCCGTGTGGTTGGCACGGGCACCGAGCAGGGCCGCCTCATCCGTGATCGTGACGGGATGCCCCGGCCCGTTCGCCAACGCGAGGAGATTCACCTGGAGCTGGCTCCGGCCATCGACTTGCGTCTTGTCCTTCTCGCCCGGATCGAATTTGTAGCCGGTGTTGACATTGAGCATGCCGCCATTGTCAAGGATACGCACGGCCGCATAGATCGGCTGGCCCCGGCCCGACATCACGCCGGGCACCTGGAACCATCGGCCATCCCCCACCCCGTCGCCGTCGGGATCGGCATTCGTATTGGGGTCGTCAAGCCGGATCGGCTCGCGCTCCCCCACCAGGGAGATGCGAACGTCTCTCATGCGCGCCGCGGGCAATCCCGCCACGTTGCTGATCTGCCGCCAGAAGTAGCCGCCGCTGGCGGACTGGTACGGCTCCGCGCTGGCCAGCCATGGATTGTTGGCATCCGGATAGTCGTAATACTGCTGATTCGCCCTCACGCCGGGAACATCGGCGGCCAGCATTTCGCCCGTCTGGGCAAGAACGGTGGCGATCGCCAGGCTCAATTCCCGGTTGTCTACGGTAGCGGACGAGGCCATCTTATCGATCCGCGCCGCCAGCATGAACAACACACCCACAATGGCCAACAGGCTCGTGAGAACCACCGTCAGAATCAGCGCGGAGCCACGGGGCTGAGTCTCCGGGGTGGCCCTGCCGTTCTTTCCAGATTGTCGCGGCGTAAATGGTTCGGGGACCCCAAACACGATGCCTCGCGGTTGGGGTCCCCTCCCGCCTTCGTGGGAATGACGGCAGGCAGGATTCTTCCAGCGAAGTATCGCGGCAGAAACGCCAAGACCTTCGGCCTTGACGATGCCACGCGAAGGATGCGGGCTTCCCACACAGCCTCTCCGGCGCGCGGGGGCGCCACCCCGTTGGGAGGCTGGAGAGGCCGCTGCTGTTGGTTCGATCCGTTCCGTCATTGCCGCACCGCTAATTGTCCAGATAGACGATATGAGTGAACGTCCGGCCGCCCTTGATGAGGCCCCGCGAGTCGTACAGGGTGAACGTGAACTTCAGGGCCCGCCCGAGGCCGGGAATCTTGTTGAAATCCGGGTCCAGCGTGCTGATCTGGCGAGTGCCGAAGATCGCCGGTCCCCGAGGATACCACAGGCCGGGAATCTTCCGCTGGTCGAGCTCTGCCCCGTCGATGATGAAATCGGAATCGTCCTTCAGATCGGCGTTGCCGTTCGGATTGACTTGCGGAATCCAGCGCTGCTCCGCATCGCTCCAACCCTGGATCTCAAACTGGCCCACGCCCCGGCACATGAACGAGCGCAGCGAAGCCGGTTTGGCCGGGTCCACGGTCACGCCGCCCGCGGTGACGTTCTTTTTGCTGGCGGTTTGATCGCCCAGCTCGACTTCCACGTCCCCAATGACCGACAGGATATCCACTTTTCGGGCCAGAGGAATCAACTCCCACCCGCGCATCGTGATCGTGTCATATTCCGTGCTGCTCATCCAGTCACGCCACTGTTCGTCGGTGAACTGGCTGGTGCCGAGCGGATCGCTGGCCGTCGTGGACGGCGCTACCAGAATGTGCTCCGTGCGCGCCAGGACGCGTCGGGCCGGCTTTTGCGCCTGGGGCCGGTTCGGCTCGGACGAGTTGACCGAGGGGCCGTTCGCCAGACAGTAACTGATTCTGGCCATGTTGCCACGCACCGTGGGACTGGCCCCATAGGACTGGAAATCGCCGTTGGCGAAGAACATGATCCGATCCAATCGATCGAAGGCCCCCTCGGCATTGGGATTCTGGCCTGGCCCCGTGTGTTTTCCGTTGCGGTCCGCCCGCCAGAAGACGAGAATCTCGCCGTCCTTGCGGAGCCCGCGAAAGTCCGAATCCAATTGCTCGGTGATGGCGCGGAGCTTCTGCATGATCTCGGCGTTGGCCAGGGCCAGCCGCTGCGAGTCGGTGCTGACCTGGAAGATCACTCCGGCGAAGGACATCACCAACGCCAGAATGCCCAGGGCGACGACCATCTCCATGAGCGTAAAAGCCTTGCGCATCTTAGTTTCCCGGGAATCGGAGGACTTCCTGGTACACGGCAACAGTCGGGTCCCGGCCGCCGGAAGCGGCCGGGGGGACCACCCAGACCCAGCCCCCGGCCGGCGCGCCGAGGGCACCGCCGGTCCAAGGCCGATCCAGCCTGATTTTGTCCGGCTGGCTCGCATAGCGCTCCAGCACGCGGTAGATTTGCCCGGTCTGATCATCCACGAGAACCGAGCCGTCATTGATGAAGGTCCGTTCGTCCACGGCGTCCGTGGGAACCGCATCCTGGATCGACACCTCGTTCCGGTCCGTCGCCCCCGTCTCCTGTATGAGATTGACGCGCACGGGCCGGGGCAGATCGGGATTGGGGGTCCCAAGCTGCGGTGCCTCAGCGCCGGTCTTGCGCGCCCAATACGTGGCGCCGGGGGTCTGACGGCTGACGAACACCGTACACTGGACCAGCCGGCCGGCAGCACCCAGACGGCGGCAGAGCGCCACCCACGAGTATTGCCGGCTGGACTCTTCGCGCGTCGAAGGATACAGATATTCTTCCACCGGAATCGTCACAAGCTGCTCGTACGGCACAAACCCATCGGTCTTGAGATTGGCGTGGTTGGGGTCCAGGCCGTAAATCCGCACCTTGGCCAGAGCCTCATCGGCCGCCACCGCGGCGACGGTCCGCTCCGTCGAGGTGGTCGAGAAATAGACGCCGGCGAGGAACGTGCCGGCGATGAACGTCAGCCCAATAGCCAGCGTCGCGACGGCCAGCAGCGTCTCCGTCAGCGAGAATCCAGATTGTCGTCTATCCTTGACCATAGCTGTCAACGCGATGAAATCAGGCCTCCCGCGTACGGGCTCACTTGGAGAACCTCACTCACCAGTCTGCCCAGATACGCGCTCCAGGGCGTCCGGGAGCCATAGGCCGCCCGCAGCGTGGGCAACTCGTAAATCACGAAACTCGTACGGCTGTCCTCCTTGCCCAGTCCCAACTCCACGTTGTCCGTGCCGTTGCGCCGGGCGTAGTCGTCCTGGATGAACATGCCCTGCCGGTACCGGCAGATGTTGTCCACCGAATTGAACACGTCGTCGGTGGCGATCTGCAGGGACCCGGGACTGTTGTTCGGGCGATAGAAGCCCTGACGGTTGCGGACGCGGACCTCATGCACCGCCAGTTTGCCCGAGGGGGCAAAGACGATGGAGAACGTGGTGGCGTCACTCAGCTCGGACAGCTCGTCGATGGTGGCGTCGCTCGCGATCCCGGTCAAATCCAGCACGCCCATCGTATCGGGCAACTTGATCGGGTCCAACCCTTGCACGGCCCGGAATCCGTTGGCCAGGCCCCCGATCATCTTCGGCTCCTCGTGCATGATGAAGATCATGTACTGCGGCGCGTTCAGCACGTCTTTGATCGGGTCCAGCGGATCGTCCGAGGTACACAGCTTCTGGAAGCGGACACCCACGTACGTCTGATTGCTCATCGCCATGGCCCGCGCCGAGCTCAGCGCGGCATCGATCATGCTCCGGACGCCGCTCTCCGTCTGGAACGACTTCATCATGGACCGGACCGCCGGCACGGCAAAGCCCACCAACAGAGCCATCGTCCCGATGACCAAGGTCATCTCGATGAGCGTCAAACCGGTTGTTTTGCGTGCTCGACCGTACATGGGTCCACGTTTCTCACAGTCCCTTGGTTCTGTCACAGGCAGGTGCGTGCCTCGCACGCCCTACCGACTACTGACTACCGACCGCCGGTCTACCGTTTGCCTTTGCTGCTGATATCGTCGCCGGTGCCGAACTGCCGGTCGGGGCCGGCCGAGATCAGCTCGGGAAAGGTATTGTCCGGCAGATAAACATAGTCCAGCACCGTGCCCCAGGGATCGCGCAGCGACTGGGCATCGGCGGGTCCGCCCTCACTCTTGATCAGAGTGAGGCTGACCTTGTCCAGCACCTGCCGTGCCGTCGGCACCGAACGAAGCTCCTGCAGCATCAACTCCACATGCACCAGGGCATTGGCGGCATTGCGCTCCGGCTGCGGCGGGAACTGCCCCTTGAACTCGTAGTACTCCCGCAGCGCGCTGCCGACGAGGGCGAAGGCGTTGCGCAGGGCGTTCTCCTTCGACTGACTGTCCACGCGCAGCGTCACCGTGATCACAATGCCAGACAACGCCATGATGATGCCCAGCACGACCAGGATCTCCACGAGCGTCACGCCGCGATTATGTCTGAGGTCCGTCATACGCACGCTCCCGCGCCGCGAGCGCGAGGTTACTGCCCGAAATTGCGAATATCGTCGTTCGTGCCGTAGAGGCCGTCGGCGCCGGCCGAGATCAGCAGGTAGGAATCCGGCCGATACGGCCAGGGCCGCGCCTGCACTCGGAGATCACGGATGTATTCGTAAAAGAAGTTGGCGTCTTCCAGCGGATGACGCCGCCGCTCACCAATCGGCTTGAAGGCATCCGCCAGCCTCCTCAGGCTCACCAGGGGCCAATTGTCCCGGACATTGTAAATACGGTTGATGGGGTCTACCTGGGCGTCCACGTGCACTTTGCTCGCCGTGTTGGCCTTATAGTAGAGAATGGGCGTGCCCGGGGACACCATCTGGGCCGCCACTCCCGGCAACGCCAGCGTGCTGCTGTTCATCAGGACCTTGCGGTCACTCACGGTGAACACGTCGCACAGGATATAGGTGCGCGCGGCCAGCGCCAGATTGCCCGTCCCGTTGGACGTGTCCGGGAACAGACCATCCCGCGTGCCGGCGGCGCTGTCGCCGAGCCGGAAGGCGTTGGCGTGCTCCAGCTCCACGTAGCGGCCCTTGCGCTTATCCAGAGAAGCTGCCTGATTAACCCGCAGCGGGTCATACGCCAACGGGCCGCCGTTGCGATCCAGCCCATCCGCGCGCCAGGCCGAGTCAGGGTGGAAGCCGAGCAGGTCCCAGCCGAGCAGGGCTTCGGCCAGCTTCTGGACGCCGCAGTAATCCTGCGGACTCCCCGCGATGGCCGGATTCGACCAGCTGGAGGGCGGGTAATCCCCGTAGTCGCTCTTGAAGGCCGCCAGTCCGAGCTCCATCGACGTGAACTGAGCCTTTTGCTTGGTTTCCTTGGCCATCTTCTGCACCGTGTGCACCGCCGGGAGCAGCAACCCAACGAGCAGCGCAATGATGCTCACAACGACCAGGATCTCGATCACGGTGAGGCCTGACGTTCTCGTTTTCACGGTAAGATTCCTTCACTACCTCGATCCAAGAGTAGCATCCGCCGTGCCGTTCCGGGCGTACCCGGGGCGCACGTCACGAGAGACCGAAGCCTCTATTCCCTGTACCGCCACTCGAAGTTGCAGATGTCGTCGGCCGTGCCGTACTCGTTGTCCCAGCCCGCGGAAATCAGGATGAACGTGTCGGCCCGGAAGGGACGCATGGTGGTGCTGATCTGGGTGCTCTGCGTATCTCGGTAGAACCGCGCCGGATCGGACATCTTATGATTGGCAACGGCGGCTCCGCCTGCGGCCCCGGCGGCCTGCCACGGCTTGCCGAGCTGAACGAGGGAGTGATTGTCCCAGTAGTTGAAGATGTTTCCCCGACTGTCGGTGGGCGTCATCGCCGAGACAAAATTCGGGTCGTGGTAGCTATTGGCGGTGTCCGCCTTGTAGTAAAGAATCGGCATCCCGGTCTTTTGGCCGGACCGCATCTCCCGCGCGTAGACGTCGCAGATGACAAAGGTGGTACCCAGGTAAGACCCGACGTTGGTACCGTAAATTTGCTGTATTTGCGCAGTAGAGACATTTTCGGCCGGCAGGAAGGGTCCCTTCCTCGCCTTCAAATTGTTCTCCCGCAGGGCCGGAGTCATCGCGTCGATGTTCGGCGGATACAGGGGGAGTTTGGCGGCGGCGTCCAAACCGTCGCGACGGAAGACGGAACTCGTGTGGAAGCCCAGCAGGTCCTGGCCCATCAGCGCTTCGCAGAGCTTCATGGAGCCGCAGTAGGCCTGGCCCATGGAGTCCAACGCCGACGAGGTCGGGTATCCGTCGAACTCATTGCGGAATAGCTCCACGGCCGCATCGATCGCCTTCAATTGGGCCTTCTGCTGCACGTCCCGGGCGTAGCGCCGGACTTTGTTGAGCGCGGGCACCATCAGTCCGATGAGGATCACGATGATGCTCATCACCGTCAGCAGTTCCACGATGGTGAACGCCCTTCTCTTTCTCACTTGGATCACGGTCGGTTTCATCGTCTTTCTCCTTTCCAGATGCACACTCTTGGATCTTCGATCTTGCGGAATTTTTCGATTAACCGGCGGCGCTGAGGCTGGTGATCACCTGGATCATCGGCAGGAACACCGACAGCACAATGAGCATAACCGTGCTGCCCAGGACGAGAATGATCATCGGCTCGAGCATGGACATCAGACTGCCGACGAGCACATCCACCTGCTCATCGTACTGATCGGCGACTTTCAGGAGCATCTTGTCCAGATCGCCGGTTTCCTCGCCCACGGCCACCATGTTGCTGACCAGCAGGTCCACGGTCTTGGAGGCCTTCAAGGGCCCGGCGAAGGTGTCGCCCTGGCGAATCGAGTTGTGGACGTGCGCCAACATTTTCGCGTACACTTCGTTGCCGGCGGTCTCGCGGGTCACGTTGATGGCATCGAGGATCGGCACACCGGCACTGATCAACGTGCCCAGGGTCCTCGTCCACCGCGTGATCGAGATCTTGCTCGACAACTGCCCCATGACCGGCAGTTTCAGGGTGATCGTATCCAGCACGAAACGGCCCAGCAGGGTCTTGCGCACGAGTCGGATAAGGACGACGATCCCGAAGGGAACCCCGGCCAGAATCGCCCAGCCATATTTATGGGCGATCCAGTCGCTGATTCCCAGCACCGTCGTCGTGACGGGATTCAGCTTGCCGCCGACCATTTCCTGGAGCACGCCCTGGAAGGTCGGAATCACGAAGGTCATCAGACCCAGCACGATGCCGAACGCCGCCGTCATCACGACGACGGGATAGATCATGGCCCCTTTGACGCGTCCCTTCAGGCGGATGGCTTTTTCCTTGAAGTCGGCGATACGGGCCAGAATCAGATCGAGCACGCCGCCCGCCTCCCCGGCCGCCACCATGTTGATGAACAGCCGGTCGAAGGCCCGCGGGTACTTGGCGAAGGCCTCGGAGAGGGTCGAGCCGCCTTCGATGTCATCGGCCACGTACCCGATAATGCGCTTGAAGTTGCCCGCCTTCTGCTGCTCTTCGAGAATGCGCAGCGACCGCAGGATGGGCAGACCGGCGTCTTGGAGCGTCGAGAGCTGTCGGGCAAACTGGGTGATATACTTGACTTTGACCCGGGCGCCGGCGCCCCGCCGCCTCTTGGGCTTGGCGCCCGCCTTGCCCCCGGCTTTGGTCGCAGCCTTGGGACGGACCTTCGTGGGGAAGTAGCCCATCGTGCGAATCTTGCCGATGGCTTCCTTTTCGCTGAGGGCCTCGATCTCGTCCTTGATTTCCACGCCCTGGGAATCGAGCGCGATATACTGAAAGACCGGCATGTTCCTACCTCACTTTCCCACATCCATTCCCACTCACCTCGTTCAGTCCCCGGGACTGCTACTCGATCATCGTCTCCTTGGCGACTTCATCGATCGTCGTGATGCCGTCGTAGATCGCGGCCAGACCGTTATCGCGTAGTTGCCTCATCCCCCCCTTTAGCGCGGCCGCGCGCAACACGTTGGTCGAGGCGCGATTCATGATCAGCTCGCGAATCTCGTCATTGAACACCATGATCTCGAACATTCCGATCCGGCCCTTGTAGCCGGTGCCGTTGCACTTGCTGCACCCGCGACCGTAGTAGATTTTCTTGCCTTTGATCTCCTCCAGCGTCAAGTGCAGATCTTTGAGCTGCGCCTCGTCCGGCTGAAACGCCGTTTTGCAGTTCGGACAGATCTTGCGGACCAGTCGCTGGCCCACGATCCCTTCGATGGTGGCCGTCAGAAGGAAGGGCTCGACCCCCAAGTCCAGCAAACGGGCAATCGTGCTCGGAGAGTCGTTCGTGTGCAGCGTCGTGAACACGAGGTGACCGGTCAATGACGCTTGGGCGGCAATCTCCGCCGTCTCCAGGTCGCGGATTTCGCCGACGAGGATGATGTCCGGGTCCTGCCGCAGAATGGAACGCAGACAGCGCGCGAACGTCAGACCGATATCCGGCTTCATCTGGACCTGGATCATGCCGTCCATGTCGTACTCGACAGGGTCTTCCGTCGTGATGAGCTTGCTGTCGATCGTGTTCAACTGGTTGAGGGCGGCGTAGAGCGTCGTAGTCTTGCCGCACCCCGTGGGGCCCGTGACAATGATAATCCCGTTGGGTCGGTCGATGAGTTGCCGAAGTGTCTTGATGTCGTCGGGCCGCAGACCCAGCTTCTCAATGTCGAAACTCACCTGGCTGCGGTCCAGGACACGCAGCACGACACTCTCGCCAAACATCGTGGGCAGCACGCTGACACGCAGGTCAACCGGATTGCCCTGTACGCTCAGCGAGATGCGGCCGTCCTGGGGCAGACGCCGTTCGGCGATGTCGAGACTTGCCATAACCTTGATCCGTGAGCTCAACGCCGCCGCAATGTACTTGGGCGGTGGGATCATCTCATAAAGCACACCATCGATGCGGTAGCGCATCTTGTACTCGGTCTCAAACGGCTCGAAATGGATATCGGACGCTTTGTCACGGATCGCCTGCAACAGGACGAGGTTCAGCAGTTTCTTGACGGGGTTGGACTCGGACAGCTCCTTGAGTTCGTCCAAGTCGATGCTCGTGTTTCTGCCATCGAACTCCGCCAGAAAGGCGTCGGATTGGATCTCGTCGATCAGCTCCGTGATGTTGTCGTCCTGCTTGGTTTCGTAGTACTTTGTCAATGCGCGTTCCAGGCTCTCCCCGTCCGTCATCTTGGCCGTCACAGTGAAGCCCATCAGGGTCCGTAAGTCGTCCGTGGCCCGGAAGTTATCGACATTATCAAGCACGACCGTCAGTTCGTTCTTTTCTTTGCTGTAGCCGACGGGCAAAATGTGGTAGGTCTTCGCCATCTGGGCCGGCACCTTTTCGATGATGTCCCCGGCAATTTCGATCCCGTCAATGCTGACGTATTCCATGCCGCGTTTTGCCGCCAGCGCCACCTGAAGCTGCGTCTCGTCCACCAACCCCAGTTCCAAGAAGACCTGACCGATGCGAATGCCGCCCCCGCGCTGCTTCTGAATCTCCAGACATTCATGGACCTTCTCGCGGCTGAGAACGCCCATTTTCATGAGGATTCTCCCCAAAGGACGGCCCCGGAGCTGTTCGACTGGAGGGAGCTTCTCGAATGCCTTTGTCTTTCCCATCCCGATCACCCTTAAAGACCCTATAATCCAGTACGTCTCTATTGTAGTAAAGTAAATGGTGATGGCAAATAAAATTACGTATTGGACACCTGGTTAATGAGACATCGCCAAGTGCTCTACACACCCCGTGGATTCTCCCTTCCGGAATAAGACAAGTCCTCCTAGCCCACCTTCTGGCTACCCTGTCTTGGTAGCAAGTCTTCGGAGTCTCATGTTTTCAGGATCGGCCCCATATCCTCAAGCTCCTTCTTCGCTTCGTCGGCCTTCTTCCTCATCTTTCCCTTTGCCCCCGCAATCTTGTTGAGGGCCTTCTGCTGTAGGGCGCCAGGCTGGCGTCCTTTTTCCAGCATCTCCTCCAGGGTAATCTTGCCCGTGTCGTAGAGCATCCATAAGTGCTCATCCAGCAGTTGCATGCCGAGCTTCTTGCCGGTCTGGATGCTCGAATCGATACGGTAGGTCTTATGCTCCCGAATCAGGTTGGCGATAGCCGGCGTTACAACCATAAACTCATAGGCGGCAATGCGGCCGCGTCCTGTCGCCAGCGGACAGAGTTCCTGGCTCAGGACGGCGATCAGGTTACCACTGAGCTGGGTTCGGATCTGCTCCTGCTGTTCCACCGGGAAGACGTCCACGAGTCGGTTTACGGTCCCTGCCGCACTGGTGGTGTGAACCGTACTGAAGACCAAGTGGCCGGTTTCCGCGGCACGGATGGCGTTACTGATGGTCTCCAAGTCCCGCAGTTCTCCGACCAGAATCACGTCCGGGTCCATACGCAGCACGCGCCGGAGAGCCTCGGCGAAGCTCGGTACATCGACCCCAACCTCACGCTGGTTTAGGATCGACTTCTTGTGGGGATGGTAGTATTCGATGGGATCCTCCACCGTTATGATATGCCGGTCGAAGTTCTCATTGATGTAGTTGATCATGGTGGCGAGCGTGGTTGTCTTGCCGCTTCCCGTCGGTCCTGTAACCAGGAACAGTCCGCGGGGCCGTCGGCACAGGGCGGCGACGATTTTCGGCAGACCGATCTCCTCGAAGGTGAGCATCTTACTTGGAATCTGACGCAGCACCATCGACACACACCCCTTTTGCTTGAATACGGAGACGCGAAAGCGGGCGGCTTGGCCGAAGGCAAAACCAAAGTCGGCGCCACCCTCTTCCTGCAACTCCTGCTGGCATCGGTCCGGCGTGATGCTCTTCATCAAGGCGGCAGCATCTTCCGGCTCGAGCACTTTGGTCTCGAGCGGTCGGAGGTGACCATCGAGCCGTAGCGTCGGCGGCCGCCCCACACTGAGATGAATGTCGGATGCTCCCTGCGAGACGCAGGCCTGGAGCAGTCGATCCATGTTCAAACTTGCCATTTCGTTGTCGTCCCCTAAGTCAGATTGATCACTCTACGATGCCTTCGATCTGCGCATTCCGCGAGACCTCTTCCGGCGTCGAAGTACCTTTGAAGACCTTGAGCACCCCATCTTCCGCCAGGGTGCGCATCCCACTGGCCTTGGCCGCGACCCGCAATTCACTGGTGGGTGCGCGCTTGTAGGCCAGCTCCCGCAACTCGGCGTTCATCTCGATCATCTCGAAGATACCGAGCCGGCCCTTGTACCCGGTATTGTGACAGTTGGCACAGCCGGTCCCTTTGTAAACCGGCCGCTTTTTGATCTCCGCCGGATCGATTCCCAGGAGCCGCAGATGGTGGGGATTCGGGTTCTCGTCCACCACCTTGCACTTTTTACAGATCACGCGGATCAGCCGCTGCGCCATGATCGCCTGAATCGAGCTGGCCACCAGGAAGGGCTTGACCCCCATATCGATCAGACGGGTGATCGCGCTGCACGCGTCGTTGGTGTGCAGGGTACTAAACACCAGGTGTCCCGTCAGAGCGGCCTGGATCGCGATGTCCGCCACCTCGCTATCGCGGATTTCACCGACGAGGATGATGTTGGGCGCCTGACGCAGCATGGACCGGAGAATCCGGTCGAAGGTCAGGCCGATCTCTTCCTTCACCTGACACTGGTTCATGCCGGCAAACATATACTCGACCGGGTCCTCGGCCGTAATGATCTTCTTATCCGGCTTGTTCAACTCCTGCAAGGCCGCGTACAGCGTCGTTGTCTTACCACTACCGGTCGGCCCCGTCACCAGGAAAATGCCGTTCGGCCTTTTGATGATCCCCTGAAACTGCTGGTAGTTGTCCTGTTCGAATCCCAGCGACTCAATGCCGATGTTGACCGCATCCGGGCGCAAAATACGCAGTACCACGCTGGGGCCGTGGACCCCCGGCAGGGACGAGACGCGGAAATCGATATCCGAGCCCGCGATGTTCTTCTTGATACGACCGTCCTGCGGCAAGCGCTTCTCGGCAATATCCATGCCCGAGAGAATCTTAAACCGTGCCACGAGCGGGGCTTGCATGTTCTTGGGGATAGTGTCCTTCTCGAGGCAGACGCCATCGACCCGGTAACGAATCCGCACGCGATCCGCCATCGGCTCGATGTGAATATCGCTGGCCCGCATGTGGTAGGCGGTATCGATGATGAGGTTCACCAAGCGAATGATGGGGCCTTCATCGTCGGCTCCCGCCGCCTGGATGCGCATGGCTTCCGCTTGCAGCTCGTGACCCGCCTCCGTCAGCTCCGCCGCCGTGGCGTCGATGCTGTGCTTGAGCCGGTCGTCCTCGCGTGAGACCGTGCTCTTATCTTCCAGGGAATTCTCGATGTAGGCGCGGATCTTCTTGGGATTGGCGACATGACAGTCCAGCTCCTTGTTGAGGCGGAGCCGGATCGAGTCCATCATGTCCAAATCCATCGGATCGCTGATCACGAGAGACAACCGACCGTTGTTCACACTCAGAGGAAGGACATTGTGGCGTTTGATCAAGTCTTCCGGGATGATTTTGACCGCATCAGGGGGAATAGTGGCCTCGTCGAGGTCCACGTACTTGAGGCCAAACTGTTTGGCGATGGCCTTGGCCAGTGTATCCTCGTTGATCAGACCCAGTTCGAGCAGGACCTGCCCCAGCCGCTTGTTGCTCGACTTGGACGTCTTGATCGCATTGATCAGCGCCTGCTTCTCAACCAAGCCTGCCTTAAAGAGGATTTCCCCTAAGTGCATGCGTTGTTTGGTCATACGAACCTCATGTGCTGCTGTCACAGGTCCCCTTATTATATCACATCGGTACCGGACCTGTCAAATCCAGCTTCAAACGCAGGATGTTCAGCGCTGTCTGTGCCGCACGCAGACGCACCGCGCTTCGATCAAACGAGAAAATATATCGCGACGTCTCCGCGCCGTCGGGGTTATCCACAGAAATATATACCAATCCGACGGGCTTTTGTTCGCTGCCGCCGCCGGGGCCAGCGATGCCGGTTATGCTCATTGCATAGTCTGCACCGGCTTTGCGGCGGGCGCCCTGAGCCAGGGCCCTTGCCACTGGTTCGCTGACGGCGCCATACTTCTCGATCAACTCCGCAGGCACATCCAACTGGCGGCTTTTCGCTTGGTTGCTGTACGTGACCCAGCCATAGGTAAAATACTCGCTCGCGCCGGGAATATCCGTAATCAGCTTGGCCAGAAGTCCCCCGGTACAGGACTCGGCAACCGCGAGGGTCTTGCCTGCTCGTCTCAGGCTCTGGCCCACGACCTCCGCCAGCGTCTGCTCCTCCACGCCGTAGATGAGGGGCCCCAGTGCTGTGCGTAGCGAGCGTTCCTCTTCATCAGCCATTCTCCGGGCCTCCGCTTCCTGGTTGGCGGCGGCAACGACCTCCAGCGTAATGACTCCGGTTTGTACGGTGCAATTCACCAGGGGATTGCGGCCCCGCTGCATGGCGTCACCCATCATCTCGGCGATCCTGGACTCTCCCGCTCCGAAGCACTTCAGCCTTCTCACCACGATGGCCTGCCCGCCAACGAGAGGCCGTAATTCGGGCAGGACCAGCGTGTCCAACATGTGCCGCATCTCGGTTGGCACGCCCGGCAGGGCAACCAGCAGCTTGCCCTCCTTCCGGGCCCGGATTCCCGGGGCCGTGCCCACCGCGTTCTCCATAGCGGTCGCCCCGCGTGGGATGCAGGCTTGGATCGAGTTTCGCGCGGGCATCTCTATGCCACGGCGGTCAAAGAACTGTTGAATCGTCTCCAACAAATCAGGGCGAAGCACCAATTCCACTCCCAGGAAGCGTGCCAAGGCCTGTCGCGTCAGGTCATCGTCGGTCGGCCCCAGACCACCCGTGACCACAACGACATCCGCCTCACTGGTGGCCAAGGCCAGCGTGCGTTGTATCGCGGCTTCTTCATCGGGTACCGTATGTACACTGACCGCCTGGAGGCTGATGGTCCTCAGCCGGCCCGCGATGTAGGCGGCGTTCGTGTCGATCGTCCGCCCGTTCAGCAACTCGTTGCCGATGCTGACGATGCTGGCGTTCTTGATATGTTCATCACCCACGGAGACCACACTTCTGCCGAAGAGGTTCTGGTGGGGCAAGCCCCACCCTACATGCCTCACATCTCGATCATGGCTTTGACGACGCCGTCTCTGTAGCTCGCGACAAGCCCGAAAGCCTCCTGAATCCGGTCGAGCTTGAACCGGTGGGTCACCATGAAGTCCGCCTGGACCTTCCGCGACGCCACCAAGTCCATCGTGGCCGGCGTGCAGCCGTTTTGCCGGCGGATGTTGACGATCGTGACCTCCTTGCGCCGTATCTTGTCGATGGACAAGGAGATACGATCCTCGCGCGGGATGCCGACCAGGATCAACTTGCCGCCTGGTTTGAGCAGATCGACCGCCTGGTCGATTGTCTCCTGCTGGCCGGCGCACTCATACGCCACGTCCACCCCCAGCGGCTGCTGCTTCAGGATGGCCTTGACCACGTCTTCCTTGAGCGGATTACCGACCCAGGTCGCCCCGCCCAGGGTCGCCACCTTCACACGCTCGTCGATCTTCTCTGTCATGTAGCAGTTTCGGACGCCTTCGGCCCCGGCGCAGATCATGCAGCTCAGACCAATCGGCCCGGCCCCAAGGATCGCGATGTCAGCCGCACGCGGGAGCCGGGACTGCTTGACCGTGTAAAAGCCGATGGTCAGCGGCTCGCACAGAGCGCCCTGTTCCAGCGTGAGCTTACCCTGGGTCGGCAGGCAGCACTCCTCCGGCATGACAAGGTATTCGCAGAGGCAGCCGCCGCCTTGGCCGGGCGTGCCGAGAAACCGCAGATGGAAGCACGTATTCTCCCGGCCCCGATGGCACTGATCGCAGTTGTGGCACGGGACGGCCGGTTCCACGACCACCTGCTCACCCACTTTGACGCGTTGGACGCCTTGGCCGACCGCCGCCACGGTCGCGGCACACTCGTGCCCTACGATAAAGGGGTACTCGACAACCTGAGACCCGATCCTGCCGGTCTCAAAATAGTGGACATCCGAGCCGCAGACCCCCACCCGCTCGATTCGCAGCAGAACATCCGTATCCTTCTCGATCTTGGGATCAGGGACTTGCCGGAGTTCCATCCGCCGCAGTCCCGTCAACACCGCCGCTTTCATCTACTGCCACACTCCTACACATTGAACCTGAAGTTGATGACGTCACCATCCTTCACGACATACTCTTTGCCTTCGAGCCTCATCTTGCCGGCGGCCTTCACGGCCTTTTCGTCGCCCAGGGCCGTGAGGTCGTCATAGGCCATGGTTTCGGCCCGAATGAAGCCCCGCTTGATGTCCGAGTGGACCTTGCCCGCCGCATCGAGCGCGATGGTCCCTTTGTGGATCGGCCAAGCCCGCACCTCGTCGGACCCGACCGTCAGGAAGCTGATCAGGCCCAGGGCCGAGTAGCAGATCTTGACGAACTTCTCCGCCGCGGACTCCTGGATCCCCAGGTCCGACATGAACGTGGCCCGGCTCTCCTCGTCCAATTGAGACAATTCGAGCTCCAGCTTGGCGCACATCGTCACCACCGGCACGGCGCCGCCCATCACCTCGCTTGGATCGAACGGCTTGTCGAGGTCATTCTCGCCGACATTGATCACGACCGCCATTGGCTTGAGGGTCAAAAAGCCCAGGGACTTGATGATCGTCAGTTCATCCTCCGTCTGGATGGCCGCGCTGATGGGCTTCTCGGCCTCGATGGTCTCCTGGAGCCGCTTGTGCAGGGCGAGTTCCGCCTTGTCCTGGGCCTGGGTTTTCGTCGGTCTGGTGACCTGCTTTTCCAGCTTCTCGATGCGGGTCGTCACCAGCTCCAGGTCGGACAACAAGAGCTCCGTCTGCAGCTCCGCCAGGTCCCGCTTCCAATGGACGCTGTTGCGATAGGGCGGCACCGATGAGTCCTCGAAAGCCCGGATCATCAGAACCAGCATGTCCACCGTCCGGATCTGGCCGATCAACCGCCGGGCGGCCGTCCGCCCATGCTCATCCGTGAAGCTGAAGCCCGGCAGGTCCAGGACATCGACC
This sequence comes from uncultured Pirellulales bacterium, assembly GCA_964354535.1. Classification (GTDB taxonomy): domain Bacteria; phylum Planctomycetota; class Phycisphaerae; order Sedimentisphaerales; family Anaerobacaceae; genus PLanc-01. Next base: position 20,955 of record CAYHAJ010000490.1, on the reverse strand, counting down.
GTCGCGTGGACCCGCTTCTGGGGCTTATACAGCTTCTCCAGCCACAGCAGCCGCTCATCAGGCACGCGCACGATCGCCTCTTCGATGTTGCTGAGGCCCGCCGGCGGGATGGCCTTGCCACTGATCGCGGAGAAAATCGTACTCTTGCCGGATTGCGAAAGTCCAAGCAATGCCGTTTTCATCTCATTCTCCAGACTTCCATTCTTCTCAACTCCGTGCTTTCGCTTTTACGTCATCGTAGACACTGCCGCCGGCGGCATCATACGCGACGACCGCAGGGAAATCAACCACCTCCAGCCGTCGAATGGCTTCCGTGCCCAGATCTTCGTAAGCGATGACCTCGGCCCGGACGATGTGCCGGCCCAGCAGAGCGCCCGCCCCGCCGAGCGTAGCCAAGTGGACAGCCCCGTACTCCACGAGTGCCCGGCGGACCTCGTCGTTGCGATAGCCCTTTCCGATCGTCGCCCGCAGGCCGTGGGCGATCAACGTGGGGCTGAAGGGGTCCATGCGGGCGGAAGTCGTCGGGCCGGCGGCCCCGATTACCCGGCCGGGCCGGGCCGGCGTGGGGCCCACAAAGTAGATGATCGCGCCTTCCAACTCGAAGGGGAGACGTTCGCCCCGGTCAATCGCTTGACAGAGCCGCTGATGAGCCATATCGCGGGCCGTATACACCACCCCGTCGATAACCACGCCATCCCCTGCCCGCAACCGGCGCACGTCGGCCTCGTTCAAGGGCACTGACAGTCTTTTCACAAAATCCATCTCCTGAACTCCGCGGCAAACCCACCTACCACCAGACATCCGAGCCGGAAGCTGGGGTGGAGTGTATCCCATGTTGGCCATTGCCTCAAAACATTTTGGGGAGATTCCTGTCGCATGTTCGCCCGCCCTTGGGCTATAATGGTTTCTATGGCGAAGTACCCGATATTCCTTGAACTCGGCGGCCGACGAGTCGTGCTGATCGGCGGCGGAGCGGTGGCGGTTCGCAAGGCCGCCTCATTTCTGGAGGCCGGCGCGCGGCTGGTCGTGGTGGCGTACAAACTCAGCGACGCTATCATCGATCTGGGCACCCGCCACGGGGCCGAGTTGATTCGCGCCAAGTACTCCAAAGAGTACATCGCCCAAGCCGCTCTCGTCATTGCCGCGACGAACGATCCGGCGGTTAACGAGCAGGTGTATCGGGACTGCCAGGAACTGGAGATTCTGTGTAACGTCGTGGATGAGCCGAAGCTCTGCGATTTCTTCGTTCCGGCGGTCGTCAAACGCGGCGACTTACAGATTGCCATCGGCACCGAGGGCTACTGTCCTGCCTATGCCGGCCACCTTCGTCAGAAGCTGGAGACGATGTTCACGGAAGAACACGGACGTTTCCTCGCGGAACTCGAACAGGCCCGCCGGGAGATCATCGACCAGATTCCCGAATCGGCCGACCGCAAGGCGATCCTGGGCAAGCTCGTGGATGACGAATCCTTCGAGTACTTCCGCGCGAACGGCCCCGCCGCCTGGCGGGAGAGAGTCAAGGCCCTGGTTACCTCGCAAGCCTGACCGCCTCGGAGGAGGCAGGAGAGCCAGCATGCTCCGGGTGGCAGACAATGACAGTTCCCATACGCCCTCTCAGCGATCCGACCCTTGACCTGCGAAACTGGCCGGATGGCGCACCACAACTCACCGGAATCAGTATAATCCCTACGGATGGATGGCAGAATTGAACTACTGGCTCCGGCAAAGGATGGTCCGACCGCCCGTGCGGCGCTTCAGTGCGGCGCGGACGCCGTCTACCTCGGCGCGCAGCGCTTTGGCGCCCGCGAGGCCGCCGGCAATACGATGGCCACGATCCGGGAGGTCACGGAGTTCGCCCATCAATATTACGCCAAGGTCTACGTGACCCTCAACACGTTGCTCTGTGATGACGAACTGCCGGTCGCGAAGCGGATGATTCATCAACTTTACGACATGGGTGTCGACGCGTTGATTGTGCAGGATGTCGGGCTTCTGGAGATGGAGTTGCCGCCCCTGCCGCTGATCGCCAGTACCCAGATGCACAATGCCACCGCCGAAAAGGTGAAATTCTGGGAGGACGTCGGATTCACGCGCGTGATCCTGGCCCGGGAGTTGACGCTCGAACAAATCCGGGTGATTCGCCGCCGGACCCGCATCGAGCTGGAGTGCTTCATTCACGGGGCGTTATGCGTCGGGGCCAGCGGTCAGTGTTACCTGAGCTACGCCTTGGGCGGACGCAGCGGCAACCGGGGGCAATGCGCCCAGCCTTGTCGGCGGCTCTACAGCCTCAAGGACCAACGCGGCCAATCGATTGTGAAAGACCGCCATCTTCTCTCCCTGAAGGACCTGAATCTCTCCGAACACCTGGAGGAGTTGATGGATGCGGGGATTACCTCGTTCAAGATCGAGGGGCGACTCAAGGATGTCTCCTACGTCGCTAACACAGTGGGCTTCTACCGGCAGGCACTGGATTCGATCCTCTCCAAGAAGGGTCTGCGGCGCAGCTCTTCCGGCTTGGTGCGGCTGAATTTCCAGCCGAACCTGCACAAGTCCTTCAACCGTGGCTTCACCGACTACGGCCTGACCGGCAAGCTCTCTTCCCTCGCCTCGATGGACACCCCCAAGTCCATCGGCGAGTACGTGGGAACGGTCGCACGCGTCGAGGAATCGTGGTTTCTCCTTAATGGCACGGCGGACCTGCGCAATGCCGATGGGATTTGCTTCTTCGACCGGCAGCGGAACCTGGCTGGCACGGTTGTCAATCGTGTCGAGGGTCGGAGGATGTACCCGCAGAAGATGCAGGGTATCCGCGTGGGGCAAGAGATCTATCGCAATTTCGATTACGCCTTCAGCCGCAAGCTGGCCGGCCGAATTGCAGAACGCAAGATCCTTCTCTCCACGCTCCTGCAGGAGTCGACCGACGGGCTGATCCTGTCGGCCACCGATGAGGATGGAAACCAAGCGAAAGTCGGGATTGGAGGGGACAAGCAGCCGGCGCAGAAGAAAGAGGCCGCGCGGCAGACGATCCTCACGCAACTGACCAAGCTCGGCAATACGATCTTCGAGTGCTCCGATTTACAGTTGAACACGAAGGACACCTACTTCCTGCCCGTCGCGCGGCTCAACGCGGCCAAACGCGAACTGACGGAGAGAATTCTGCAGATACGTGAGGCGCATCGCCCGCGTCGGACAGGCGGCGTGCAAAAGAACGCGATCCCCTACCCGGAGAAGCATCTGACTTATCTGGGCAATGCCCTCAACGAGAAAGCCCAGGTTTTTTACCGGCGTCACGGTGTCCAGAGCATTGCCCCGGCGGCCGAATCCGGCCTGGATCTGTCCGGTCAGATGGTGATGACGACGAAGCTCTGTCTGCAAGGAGAACTGGGCCGGTGTTCGGGAAGTAGACCGAAGACGGCCGAGCCCCTGATTCTGGAGGACGAAGCCGGCCGGCAATTCCGTCTCCGCTTTCGTTGCGGCCCCTGCGGCATGGACATCCTCTTAGGGAGAAAAGAGAAGATCGTATGAGCGACCACGGTACGACACTCAGCACCGGACTACCGGGATTGGACCAGGTCCTGAAGGGCATCCTGCCCGGCGACAACATCGTCTGGCAGGTGGATGCTATCGGCGACTATCTGGCGGTCGTCGAGCCCTTCTGCCGGGCCGGCGTGCAAGCGGGACGAAAGGTCATTTATTTCCGATTTGCCAGCCACGCGCCGGTCGTGGGCCCTGACAGCGGCGTTGAAATCCACGAGCTGGACCCCGCCGAGGGCTTTGAGACATTCATCGCGAAGATCCACGCCGTGATCGAGAACGCGGGGCGCGGGGCCCTCTACATCTTCGATTGCATGTCGGAACTGGCCGCCGACTGGTACTCGGATTCCATGCTGGGCAACTTCTTCATGCTCACGTGCCCCTACCTCTTCGATCTGGAAACCGTGGCGTATTTCGCGCTCTTTCGCAACTCCCACAGTTCCAAGGCCATCCGGCCCATCACGGAGACAACGCAGTTGTTCCTGGAACTGTACCGCCACGCCGGCACGCTGTACGTCCATCCGCTCAAGGTGCAGCTTCGCTACTCGCCCACGATGAACATGTTGCATGCCTGGGAGGGCGACGAGCTGCGACCCGTGACTTCCAGCGTCCTGATCTCGTCCATCCTCGCCTCGGTCAATTGGTCGGATCTCAATCCCGACGCCCGGCCCGGCTACTGGGAACGGACGTTTCTGGAGGCCCAGAGCATACCCGAGGCGGTGAAAGCCGGGCGCTATACCGCGCCGCGCGAGCAGGCGACGTTGTACCATCTGTGCCGCATGGCGATCTCACGCGACCCGAATATGCTCAAGCTTATCTCGCGCTATCTCACGCTGGAGGACGTGCTGGATATCTGGAAGCGCATGATCGGCTCCGGACTGATCGGCGGCAAAGCGGTCGGCATGCTCGTCGCCCGCAAAATTCTCCAACAGCATTCGCCCCGCTTTGCCGAGCTTCTCGAGGACCACGACTCCTTCTATATCGGCTCTGATGTGTTCTACACCTACCTGGTCCGCAACGGCGTCTGGTGGCTGCGGCAGAAGCAGCGCAACCGCGAGACGTTCCTCGAAGGCGCAGTCCAAGCCCGCCAGCGGATTCTCATGGGCCAGTTCCCCGACCACATCCTCCAGGAATTCGAGCCGATGCTGGACTACTTCGGCCAGTCGCCCATCATCGTCCGCTCCAGCTCGCTGCTGGAGGACAACTTCGGCAACTCCTTCGCGGGCAAGTACGAGAGCGTCTTTTGCCCGAACCAGGGGCCGCGGGAGCGGCGGCTGGAAGACTTCCTGTCGGCCGTGCGAACGATCTACGCCAGCACGATGAGCGAGAAGGCCCTGCGCTACCGCGAGCAGCGCGGCCTGCTGGACCGCGACGAGCAGATGGCCCTGTTGGTGATGCGGGTCTCCGGCGCGATGCACGGGCGGTACTACTATCCTCATGCCGCCGGCGTCGGGTTCTCTTTCAATCCGTACGTCTGGCACGAAAGCATCGACCCGAAGGCGGGCGTGCTGCGGCTGGTCTTCGGCTTGGGCACCCGGGCGGTAGATCGCTCGGATGATGATTACACCCGGCTCGTCGCCCTCAACGCGCCGCAGCGGCGACCGGAATCCAACTTTGAGGAGGTCTGCCAGTACGCGCAGCGGCGGGTGGACTACCTCGACCTGCAGGCCAACCGCTTGGTCTCCGGCCATTTCCTGGACGTTATAGCAGACAGCGCTGACGTGCCCATAGAGATGTTCGCCTCCGCCGACCCTCAGGATCCACGCAAAGTATGGGTGCCGACGTTCGATGCTCTCCTGACGGCAACCGATTTCGTCAAGGAGATGCGGGAGATCCTCGGGACACTCCAAGAGGCCTACGAATACCCCGTGGATGTGGAATTCACCCTGAACTTCATCGACGACACGTCCTACAAGATTCACATCGTCCAGTGCCGACCCTTGCCGGTCAAAGGAATAGAAGCGCCGCGGCTATCCGGAGCCGCGGTCGCAGAAGCCGATACGATTATTGCCGCCAGCGGCGCCGTCATCGGCCACAGCCGCCACATCCGCATCGACCGGTTCGTCTATGTGGTCCCCTCCGCGTACAGCCGGCTGACGCTCCAAGATCGGTACGAAGTAGCCCGGGTGATCGGCCGGATCAACCAGGCGAGTGAAACGTCCGGCGGGAGTTGTGCCATGCTCCTGGGACCTGGCCGCTGGGGAACGAGCGATCCCTTCCTCGGCATCCCAGTCACCTTTGCGGAGATCAACCGGGCCTCGATCCTGTGCGAGATCGTCGCCATGCACGAGCATCTGGTCCCGGACGTCTCGCTCGGGACGCACTTCCTCAATGAGGTAGTGGAGACGGATATGCTGTATCTGGCTCTGTTCCCGCGGCGGGGGAACAACTACTTGAGCACGGAATGGTTCGAAAATGCCCCGAACCGCCTCCTCCAGATCGTGCCCAAGGCTAACCAATGGGCCAACGCTGTCCGCGTTATCGACATGGCCGCCACGTCCGGAACGAATGGCAGCGTCTTTCTGGACGCCGACGCTTTCCAGCAAAAGGTGACCTGCTATCGCGCATGATGTCACAGTATTCAGAAGCCCCAACTTGACGAATGGGGAGAGCCCTCTGTGTCACCCCAGCACAGACAGGGCCCGGGAAAGCCGCAGCATGGCTGGATTCCCGCCTGCGCGGGAATGACAGGAGGGCAGTAGCCTTATACTAAGCCCTCACTGCGTTGGAGGCTCTTAGGGTTCGCTTGGCGGTGTCCGGCTTCCCCGAAGGTGATACAATAACTCGATTGGCTCGGATTTGTGCCCGGCCTGATCGTAGACGTAGACACGGCTACTCACTTTGTTGGGCTCCGGGATCGAAACCCACACTGCAGGTAACGTTCGTCTCCAGGCAGAGGGCGTCAGCGGAACACGTGTGCCCAGTTTATCACCCTTGAGGTACTCATCCCAGTGCGGCACCTTCTTCCGTTGGCCACCCTGCCGAATCTGCACAGGCACGAACCGAAACGCGACCATGTTCAAGTCCTGGTAGTGGGCAAAGACCGGGTATTCCTCGGAATGGGATTGGCTCGCACCATCGGTGTCGACCCAACGTTCCTCGACGCCAAAACCAAGGTCATCGAGATCTTCGTCGAGAAAACACAGAGCCAACGTCGCCGACGAGTCCGCCTCCTGCGAAAGCATCGCACGAAACAGGACCGGCTCGCGGTCAACCTGATCGTTCCGCCATCTCGCCAAGGCCCCCTGGATTCGGCGGGCACCCTCGGGCGAGCGTTGTTCGAGAGTCCGGCTTAGATCCTTCAATCTGGCTTCAGCAGCCCCTGGTCCTGCAGCCACAATGTAGTACACGCCGTCGCGCTTGCCAAAATAATGAGGCCTGTCGGCAAATGCAAAAGGCTCATTCCACTCGATCTCCATCCGCCCCAGCGGTTCAAGGGTCGCACACCTGCATGTCCCCTTCTCCTGATCCTCGCGTCCCAGACGCGTGTGGGCAATGCGCTTGATATTCCCGCACAGACTGTGCTCAAACCACCTTTTGAAATCCCGGCGGTTCAGCGCGGCGACAGGCCCGTCTCCAAAAGCGACGAGCGACAGGAGAGCATCCACGTCCTTCGCCTCGTGTGCCTCCTTGTAGGCCTGGGCCAAGGCTTTGAACGATGTCCTACCTTCGCGGGGCTGTGGAGCGCACGATATGGACCCAGCGATGGTAAGAATGCAGATCCCCCATAGTGCTCGCTGAGAATACACGGGTGCTCCCTCCCGTGGTCCGACTCCAGGCATATCCTACCGGTTACTACCACCGGTCCGCCGCTATCCCTCGATCTTGTCGATGGTGATCAGCAGGTGCTTCTGGCGATGGCCGATCCGACGCTGGCTGTTCTTGCGACGGCGGAAGCTGGTGACGTAGAGCTTCTTGCCCTTGACGACCGCCTTCTCCGGCGACGGGAACGAGGCGAGGACCTTGGCGCCTTCGAGGTAGGGTTTGCCGACCCGGTTGTTGCCGTCGCCGCCGATGAACAGGACCTTGTTCAACTCGATGGTCTTCGCATCCGGAGCCAGATCCGTCAACTCGACCTCGATCTGGTCGCCCTCGGCCACTTTATATTGTTTGCTGCCTTGTTCAATGACTGCGTACATTCGGAACTCCCGGTCCAAAAGTTGAATCTCGGAAAAACTCATAGGATAGGACCCGCACCGGCTTTTGTAAAGACTTTTCTGCACGATTTTTGTATGCTTTCAGCCGCGCGGTTGCCGAAAATAACCGCAGCAGATACTTTTTCGGGAGTGCCCCGCATGAAGATGGCCATGGTGGATGATCGGATTGCATCTTTTGACGAGCTGGACCCTGTCCATTTCGACCGGGGGATTTACTTCGGCGATGGCGTTTACGAGGTCCTGCGGAGCTACAACGGCAAAATCTTCGCCCTGGAGGAGCACCTCCAGCGGTTCGCCGGGAGCTTGGCGGCCATTCGCATCACCGGCATCGACATCGGCGTGGTCCGCGAGCGAGTGGTGCGCGCCTTCAAGGCCGCCGGCTTCGCCAACGCCAAGATCTACTTTCACGTGACCCGCGGCTCGGAGCCGCGCAGCCACACCTGGAAGCCGGGTCTGAAACCGAATTTCTTTCTGACCGTCAGCGAGTTGGTGGATAACCTCGAGGAGAAGGCCCGGGGGATCGCCGTTTGCACCGAACCGGATCTGCGGTGGAAGCGGTGCGATATCAAGAGCCTGAACCTCCTGCCCAACATCCTGGCCAAGCAGGCCGCCGCCGACAAGGGTTCCAGCGAGGCGATTCTGGTCGATGACGCCGGCTTCATCACCGAGGGCGCCGGCTCGGCGTTCTTCGCCATCATCCAAAAGGCCCTACAGACCGCTCCCTTGTCGGCCAATATCCTACCCTCGATCACGCGTCATTTCGTCACGAAAGCAGGCAAGAATGCCGGCTTGGCCATCGAAGAGCGATGCCTGACACCGAAGGAGGCCGCCGGTGCGGACGAGTTGTTCCTCGCGGTCACCACGAAAGACATCGTGCCGGTGGTCCGGTTCAACGACGCCATCATCGGGGACGGTCGTCCCGGACCCTGCACGAAAGCCCTCACGGCCGAATTCCGCAAGTTCACCGGCTGACCGGTCGGCTCAAACAGCTCCTTTGAACAGCAGAGCCAGTGCCAGCACGCACAGCAGCATGACGACGCCGGGGACCATCCAGAGCTTTTGCCACTGGAATTTCCCGTCCACGCGATACTTGTCCATGACGATGCCCGCGAATTGGGTGCCCAGGAACAGGCCGATGCCGGTTTGGGCCATAAAGATCAATGCCTGCATGGTCGCCAGCACATCCTTCTTCGCCACGGTGGCCACGAACATCTGACCGGCAATGATGAAGAACACATAGGCCAGGCCGTGAAAAGCCTGCCCCGCCACGAGTAGGCCCCGCGGACTTGGGGCTACATAGATGATGTAGAGGATTAGCCAGGAGGCGGCTCCGATCGTCAGCGTCCCTTGGTAGCCGGCCTCCTTGACCAGCACGCCGAGAAAAGCCAGCGTGGCGATCGCCTGCATGGCTTGGGCCACCGCCATGGCCGCCGGGACGTTCTTCGCGGCAATGCCACGATCCTGCATAAACTGAGCAGTGCCGAGGAAATAGAACTGCATCATGCCCGCGCCCACGAACGAGATGATGATGAAGATCAGGAAATCCGAGTTTTGCAGCATGCCCAGCGCCTTGCCGAGGGAAGCCCCCTCAGCGGCTGCCGCCGACGGAGGTGTGGTCGGCAACAAGGCGCCCGAGACGACCGCCATGACGACGGAGAGCACGCCGGCCAGGACCAGGCAGTCCCGCCCTTCTTCGGCAGTCTTGAAGACCCAGCGCCAACCGGTCAGGAAGTAGCCGGCCAGTGCCCAGGCGATGGGAGCCCACATGAAGATGTAGGGGGCAGCGGCATCGGCCTTGTTCAGTCCCAGGTGGCGGAACATCAGCGCGTTCACCAGCGGCAGCGTGGCCGCGAAGAACAGGGCATAGACCAGCAAGACCCCGAACAGAGCGCCGAACTTCCTCTTCCAAGCGGCCACGAAAAGCAAGAGAGTGCCAACTAAGTGACACGCCGCGAGGATGAACTCGGTGTTGATCCAGCGGTCGGCGATCTGTCCTGCGAGCAACGGCGAGATGATGCAACCGAGCGGGATCGTCGCGTAGATCCACCCCGTCTGCTTGCCGCTGAATTTCAATGGTCCCAGGAGCCGGGCGGCCAGAATAGGGTACCACGCTCCCCAGATGGCGTACTCCAGGAACATCATCGCACTCAGTTTGATGTACAAGCCCGCATCCATTCCGGCAATCATGTCTCTCTCCTTACTTTATCCGAGCCGTTCTATTTGCACGCCGCGGCCAGCCGCTGAATGGCCACCTTGATGTCACCGAGGCGGTTGTCGCCCGCCTCCCGCTCGATGGCCATGGCGCCGTCGAACCCGACCTCTTCGAGGACATCCAGGAATCGCTTAATGCCGACCTGACCGTCGCCCCAGGGGACTTCCGCGCCCCAGGTGCCCGGCTGCTTCGTACGGATCGCGTCCTTGACGTGCAGGTGCCGAATCCAGGGCGACAGCACCCGCACGGCCTCGATCGGGTCGCCTTTGTCGTAGAGAATCATGTTGGCCGGGTCGAAATTGACGCCGACGGACTGGTGGTCCAGGGTCTCCAGGAAGTGCCGCAGGTCCTTGGCACTCTCTTGGCCTGTCTCCAGGAGCAGGATCACGCCGTTGTCGGCCGCGACGTTCGCCAAGTCCCGGATGCGGGAATAGATCTTCTCGACGTAGGCTTTGTCGCTCTCGTCGATGAAGCCGGCGTGCATCGAGAGGTACTTCACGCCCAGCTTGGCCGTCGCAATGGTCGCACCCAGGAACAGGTTATGGTTCTGCTGCCACTGGGCATCCGGCACCACTCCTCCCGTGACTTTGATGCTGTCCAGGGTCGAGTAGTCCTCCTGTGGGAAGTCGATCATCGTGCTTGTGATTATCCAGTCCTGCGCTTGGATCGTGTCGAGGACCTTGCCGCTGTCGTCCTCCACGGCCGCCCGAATTCCCAGGTGAACGTGCTCCAGGCCGCTCTCTTTCATCGCCTGGGCGACGCCCGGCACATCCGTCCGAAGCGACCAACTGCAAACTCCAACGGGCCACTGCTTGCATCTCATACGCTGTCTCCCATCTCCTGCTTCATCCCGAAGCATACATAGAAGTCAAATCCCAAATTCCAAGCACCAAATCCCAAACAAATCCAAAGCACCAAATTCAAATGTCCAAAACGCTCGCGCCGCGTGTTGGCCTGTGTTGGATTTGGAATTTTGAACTTTTGAATTTGTTTGGGATTTGGCATTTGGCATTTGGAATTTCCGCCGCCTCGGCGGCTCAGTGGATCATAATCTTCTCTTTGCGGCTGATGGATTTCTTCTCGGCATCAACGATCCGCACGGAATTGCGGGACTGTTCCAGGGTCAGGACGTCTTCCACCGGCTGGCCCCGCACCACCTTGGCAAAATGCTCGATCTCCCGGAGATACCCATCGCCGGCCACGACCTCCGGCGTGAACGCCTCGCCCCCCGTGGGACAGACGCGGAACATCGGTTTGCGCGTCAGGTCATAGACGATCGTGGCTTTCTCCAGGATCAGGTTGAAGCTCATCTCGAAACCGAAGCCGGTCGTCATGCCCCAGCCGCCCTCGGCAATGATCAGCTTATCGTCGCCGTAATCATAGGTCGAGACCATGTGGATCAACTGTCCGCCGGTGGTCTTCGCCCCGTGGCTGCAAACGCCCCTGGGCATGCCGAAGAGGTGCTGGACGTAATCCGTGTCATGGATGTGCAGGTCAAGGGCGACACCGCCGCTGCGCTTCTCATCGAGGAACCAGTTGTCCACGCTCCACGCGGGCGCCGCCCCCAGCCGCTGGAACATCCCGGCCATGACTCGCCCGTACTTGCCGCTGTCGACGATCTCCTTGGCCTTGACGTACTCCGGCCAGAAACGCACACAATGCCCGATCTGAAGGACCTTGCCGCTCTTGCGGGCCGCCTGGATCATGCGATCGCAGTCGGCCACGGTCAGCGCCATCGGCTTCTCGCACAGGACATGAACGCCCTGGGACAGAGCCTTCTCCGAGCATTCCGCGTGCAGGTACGTGGGGAGCGTCAGGGAGATCACGTCCGGCCTGGCTTTGGCGATCATCTCGTCGAGGTCGCGGAACAACGCCACGCTGTCCAGATCGATCTGGCCTTCGGCGCCCTGGATATTGCCCACCGCCTTCTTGGTGTCCTCTTTGATGTTCGGGTTCGCATCGCAAACCGCGACGATCTTGACCTCCGGCACCATCTGCCAATGCTGAAAGTGCATCCGCCCCATGAACCCGAAACCGACAATTCCCACCTTCAACATAGCGGCACCTCCCATTTCGAAGTTTGAAGTGTGAAGTTTGATGCTGGAAGTAAGAGGCAGCTTGCCCGGATCAGCGGTCCACCGTCAAACCTCGCACCTCTGAAGCGTCGTTTTTGCTCGGCCACAACACCACACCTTGACACGGCTCAGCCTCCAATTTCTCTGTGACGCCGGATTTTACCAGACGCCCCGCCCCTTCGCCAGAGGATTTTCTGCCACTTCCTGCGAAAAACCATTGCCATGATAGTCCGATAAAAGTTACCGCAGGGCAAGTGTCAAGTTTGAAGTGTGAAGTGTGAAGCAAGAGCAGCTACTTGAAACTTCTGACTTAACACTTTACACTTCTTCCATGACACCGAAAGAGCGCATTCAGGCGACCCTTCGGGGCGAGCGTTACGACCGCCCTGCCGTGACACCCATCTTCATGTCTTGGGCGGCCGGTTTCGTCGGCCGCACCTACCGGGACTACTACCTGGATGGTGACGTGCTCGCGGAGTCACAACTGGCCATCGCGCGGGCGTTCAACCTCGACCAGGTCAGCGCGATCAGCGATCCCTGGCGCGAGGCTTCCGCCTATGGGATGGAGTTCGATTATCCCGAGCAGGGCGTCGGCAGACCGCGCCGTGTGCTGATTCAGTCACCGCAGGATGTCTCTCGGATCCAGCCCTTCGACCTCGAACACGCGCCCCGGCCTGCGCAGCGGGTCGAGAGTGTGCGGAAGATGGCCCAAGCCGTCGGCCGGACCCACAGCGTCCTCGGCTGGGTGGAAGGACCTCTGGCCCTCTACGCCGACCTGCGCGGGGTCGAGAGCATGTTCCTCGACCTGATCGACAACCCCGAGATGTACCTCCGCGCCGCTGAGATTATCATCGAGAACCAAATACGCTTCGCCCGGGCCCAGGTGGCCGCCGGTGCGGACATGGTGGGCGTCGGTGATGCGGTTGCCAGCCAGATCAGTCCGGCCATGTACCGGCAATTCGTTCTGCCCTTCGAGCAGCGGCTCTTCGAGGCCATCCACCAGGCCGGAGCGACCGTCAAGCTTCACATCTGTGGCGATACCAGCAGGAATGTCCCGTTCATGGCCCAGACGGGTTGTGACGTCCTCGACCTCGATTGGATGGTCCCTCTGGACGAAGCGCTCGCCGTGGTCGGACCGGGGGTCACGCTGGCCGGCACTTTCGATCCGGCGGCGGTCCTGCTCCAGGGCACGCCCCAGGAAGTAGCCGACGCCGCCCGGAAGAACATCGAAATGGGCGGCCAACGCTTCATCCTCCAACCCGGCTGCGAAGTCCCCCCCGGCACCCCGGAAGCCAACATCCGGGCCTTCTGTCCCTGCCAGGGCTGCCTGGTTCCCGAACTACTCTGTCTCTCATGTTAGCCGGCTGTGATGAACCATGCATTGGAGCGATCAACGCAAAGTCGGCAGGTCGTCGGCCTTCGGCAAGAGGATCCTGCGCCAGCCCTTTCCCGAATGGCCGCCGAGCGGATTCTGTCAACAAGATCGAGGGCTATGATGGCAACCGGACCCAAGCACAACCAAAAAGCGAACCCCCGTCTCAAGGCCGCTTTCCTGCAAGTTGTCGACAACCAACTCAGGGCCAACGATCCGCCCGAGACCCGGGAGACCTTCAACCGGCTGGTGGCACAGGGAATCTCCGAGAGTGATGCGAAGCTGTATATCGCACAGGTCGTATCTGCCGAGACCTTTGACATGCTCAAACACAAGAGGCCCTTCAACCGGCAGCGATACGTGAAGAATCTCACGCGGCTCCCCGAACCGCCACGGTAAAGGAGAACGGGATGGTGTCCCGCCTACTCTCCGAGCCGGCATAGCCATCTTCACTCCGACAAGGCAACGGCTCCGGATTCTCTCCCCGTTAAATGACAAATGAAGACGCGACCCCGAATTCCCCCAATGTATTACGTGATCATCTCAAAAGGGTACCGATAGCAGTTCGAGAATGAGTCACGACAATTCTGTAGAAATAGATTGAGTTTGTGTGGACGACAAGTGCATCATCTGTGCAATCTGGCCCAGCCGGCGCGTCTGACCATGCCAGAGTCGATTCGGCCTGGCTTCGTGGTTGAAATCCCGCCGTGGCCAACGATAATCAGGTTCATGGCCGATGCTGTACTCATAATCAACCTGTCGAAAAGGGCGAGGTCCGTATGAGTTGGATCGAGGCGGAGCACTTGAGCACGTCGGGTTACCGCTGGCAGATGCGAGCTTTGGCAATATGCGCCGCGACAGGCGTCGTGACCGGAATCGCGGGCTTTCTCCAGCGAGGAGACAGTCTCTTCACCGCTGTGTACCAGACCATGCAACTGTTCTTCTTGGAGTCACTGGACCTGCCGGTGCCAGTGCCCCGATTGATTCAGGTGGCGAGATGGCTGGCAGCGGCGTCAACTATCTCGGCTGTGCTGAAGGTAGGTAGTTCATTGTTCCAGGAGGAGCGAGCTAGTCTTCGACTGCATCGTATGAGCGGCCATACGATCCTGTGCGGATGCGGACGTAAAGCTATGCGGCTGATCGAGCATCTGACAGCCGCAGGTGAGAAAGTCGTGGTGATTGACAAGGCCCCCCAGGCAGAACTGTTGCGCAACTGCAGACGCACCCATACCCACGTGCTGGCAGGCGATGCCACGGATGAACGTATTCTCAATCTGGCCGGTTTAGGGCGGGCTCATCGAGTCTTTGCCCTATGTCCAGAGGACAGCACCAACTGTGAGGTCGCAGCTCAGGTCCGCCGTGTCAAGTCCCGGTCACACGGTTTGGGCCGTACCCAGCCCCTGCTCTGTCACATCCACCTTACTGACGTGGACCTGCGCAATTCGCTACAACGGGTCTTTGCCAGGGACGACGGTGATGTGGCTCTACGATTCTTCGACTTTTTCGACATCGAGGCCCGACGGTTACTGCGAGAGCATCTACACCTTGATGGCAGCGGCCTCGGAAAGGATGACCCGCGCTGCGCACACTTGATCATTCTTGGGTTCGGCCGGATGGGGCGAACCTTGGCGGTCAGGGCTGCCCAGGTGGGCCATTTTGCCAATGGGAAGCGTCTGCGGATCTCAGTGATCGACCATCGAGCCGAACTCCACGAGGGAGCTCTGCTCTTTCGCTACCCGCGTTTTCGGGAGGTCTGCGATCTGGATGTGTACAACCGGGAGGTAGAAACACCCCACATTCGCGGTCTCCTTGAAAAGTGGTGCTCTGACAAGGAAACGCTCCCGTCTGTGGCCGTGTGCTTCGAGAACGAGCCCCGGGCGATAGCGATTGCTCTGCAACTGCAGATCACGCTGGGTGTATGCGGCGCGCCCGTGGCCATTCGTATGGCCCGCCAAAGTGGTTTGGCCCAGCTACTCCAGCAGGAACGCGGTGCAGATGGTCAGAGCGACCTGACGCACATTCATCCCTTCGGGATGTACGAGGACTGCCGCTTGGAGTCGCTGACTGAGGGCGAGGATCGGCTGGCCCGGCTCATTCACCGTAACTACGTCGAGAAACAACGCCGCCGCGGGGGCTCGGCTGCGAGTAATCCTGCCGTCATGGATTGGGAGGGCCTTGACGAGGACTTCCGCGAATCCAGCCGTCAACAGGCAGCTCACATTCCCGTCAAGCTCCGGGCTATTGGCTGTGAGGCTGTCGAGCAGGGTGATCCTCGGCCGGCGGTGGACGTTTTCGCGTCTGATCAGGTTGAGCTGATGACTCAAATGGAGCACGCGCGCTGGGTAGCCGAGCGCATCCTGGCCGGATGGACCTTTGCGCCAGGTCCTAAGGACGTTCAGCGAAGGACCAGTCCGGATCTTGTCCCCTGGGACGAGCTATCCCCCGAGGTCCAGCAATATGACCGCGACGCCGTCGTTCTGATCCCCGCCCTGCTGGCCGCCGATGGCCAGAAGATCTGTCGCCTGGGACCGCAGACCACCTGACGAGAGGAGAAGCCATGCAAACAAGCCGGAGAACCGTCCGGGTCTTCATTAGTAGCACATTTCGGGACATGCACGCCGAGCGGGATGAGCTGATGACCCACACGTGGCCAGTTCTGCGCCGACTCTGCCGGGAGCGCCACGTCGAGTTGGTCGAGGTCGATCTGCGCTGGGGCATCGCCGAGGAGCAGAGCGCACGCAAGGAAACCCTCAAACTCTGCCTCGACGAAATCCGGGCCTGCCGTCCGTTCTTCATCGGCCTGCTGGGCGAGCGCTACGGCTGGACGCCCGGGGACGACGCCTTTACGGCCGACTTGCAGGAAGAGCAGCCGTGGTTGGCCGGCCTGCAGGGCAGGAGCGTGACCGAACTGGAGATCCTCCACGGTGTCTTGAACAATCCCGAAATGGCTGATCGGGCCTTCTTCTACTTCCGAGACCCGGCCTATGCCCCGGGCCGAGGACCCGACTTCCGGTCCGAAACCGACGCCGACTCAGCCAAACAAACTGCCCTCAAAACGCTCATCCGGAGCACCTGTACGGCCAAGAAGATACCCCTGCGTGAGGACTACCCAGAACCCGGTCGGCTTGCAGCCATGGTTCTGGCGGATCTCACGGCTGCCATCGAAGAGCAGTTTCCCAAGGATGAATTGACCGACGACCTCACCCGCGAGGAGCAGGGTCATGAGACCTTTGCGGAGATCCGTCGGCGCACCTACATCGGCCGGACGGACTACTTTGACACCCTTGACCGCCACGCTGCCGGCGAAGGCGGTCCGCTGCTGCTGCTTGGCGACTCCGGCTCCGGCAAATCCGCCCTGCTGGCCAACTGGCTGGAGCACTGGCGTCAGCAACACCCGCAGGACTTCTCCCTCCAGCACTATATCGGAGGTACCGCCGACAGCGCAGACCACTGGCGGCTCATGACGCGCCTGATGGCCACGATCAAGCGATGGACCAGGGATCCCGAGATCCTTCCCACCACCCATGACGACATCCTCAAAGACTTCCCCCTCTGGCTGGCCAAGGCTAGGGCGATGGCTGCGCACGAAGGTGTGCGTTTCATCCTAGCACTTGATGCCCTCAACCAGCTCAATGACCAAAACCACGCCCGACTGCTCGGCTGGCTGCCGGAGCATCCCTTCACCGGTCCGCTGCGGCTGATTGTCTCCACCCTGCCGGGCAGGGCAGGGACCGACGACCCGCTGGCGGTCGCCCGTCAACGCGGCTGGAAGGAACTACGAATCCAACCGCTGACTGGGGATGAGCGCCGCCGGATGATCGACGGCTACCTCGCCCGGTTCAGCAAGAGGCTTGATGCCCGCCGGCTGAATCGACTGACCTCCGTGCCTGCAACCGCGAATCCGCTCTACCTCAAAACCCTGCTCGATGAGCTCCGGGTCACCGGGACACAGGAGCGGCTGGACGAGCGGCTCGTAGGATATCTGTCCGCCACTGACATTCCGGCTCTCCTGCAGCAGATTCTCGCCCGCTACCAGCGCGACTACGATCGGGACCGCCCGGGCCTCGTGGGGGAGACGCTGGGGCTGCTCTACGCTGCCCGGCGGGGGCTCTCGGAATCCGAACTGCTGCAACTGCTGCGCCCTCCGGACCAGGCGCAGTTGCCTCCCGCTCTCTGGACCCCGCTGCGTGCGGCCTTGGAGGAATCGCTGGTGGATCGGAGTGGCATCCTGAACTTCGCCCACGACTTCCTTCGCACGGCCGTGGAGAACGTTTTCGCTGCTGATCTCGACCGCCGCCGGGGGCTGCGCCTGCAACTGGCGGACTATTTCGAGGTTCTGCCCATCACGGCCCGTACTTGTGACGAACTGCCTTGGCTCCTGAAGGAGATCAATTCTCGCGCCCGCCTCCGCGCATGCCTACTTCACATCGACCGCCTACCGTGGATCCAGTCCCGCGACCAGAACGAACTCATGGCCTACTGGATCTGGATGCAAGAGGAGCGGACGATGGGGAAGGACTATCTCGCGAGCTTCGATGCGTGGTCGCAGCAGCCGGGCCGCAAAGACCAGGACATCGCGGTCGCAGCTAGTCAGCTCACCGCGTTCCTCCGTGCCGCTGCGCAACGCGCGGAAGCCGAATCCCTGACGCGGCGTGCGCTGGCCATGGCCGAGCACAGCTACGGGAAGGACCATCGGGAGGTTGCCATCTGCCTCAGCAATCTGGCTGTCTTGCTCCAAGACACCAACCGACTGGCGGAAGCCGAACCGCTCATGCGGCGTGCACTGGCTATGGCCGAGCAAAGCTGCGGGAAAGACCATCCTCAGGTCGCCATCTGCTTCAACAATCTCGCTGGCTTGCTCCAGGACAGTAATCGGCTCGCGGAAGCCGAACCACTCTATCGGCGTGCGCTGACCATCGTCGAGCAGAGTTGCGGGAAGAACCATCCGGAGGTTGCCAGAGCCCTCAACAATCTGGCCCAATTGCTCAAGGACACCAACCGACTGGCGGAGGCCGAACCGCCCATGCGGCGTGCACTGGCTATGACCGAGCAGAGCTGCGGGAAAGACGATCCCGAGGTCGCCGTGCGTCTCAGTAATCTGGCTGGTTTGCTCCGTGCCACCAACCGACCGGGGGAGGCCGAACCCCTCTATCGGCGTGCCCTGGCCATCGACGAGCAGAGCTACGGGAAGAACCACCCAGATGTCGCCACAAACCTCAACAATCTGGCCCAATTGCTCCAGGGCACCAACCGACTGGCGGAAGCCGAACCGCTTATGCGACGTGCGCTGACCATCGTCGAGCAAAGCTGCGGGAAGGACCATCCGGAGGTTGCCATAGCCCTCAACAATCTGGCTCTCTTGCTCCAAGACACCAACCGACTGGCGGAGGCCGAACCGCTCATGCGGCGTGCACTGGCTATGGCCGAGCACGGCTGCGGGAAAGACCATCCTCAGGTCGCCATCTACCTCAACAATCTGGCCCAGTTGCTCAGGGACACCAACCGACTGGCGGAGGCCGAACCGCTTGTGCGACGTGCGCTGACCATCTTCGAGCAAAGCTACGGGGAGGACCATGCCAGGGTCGCGATAGCCCTCGGTAATCTGGCTGGTTTGCTCTGTGCCACCAACCGACCGGGGGAGGCCGAACCCCTCTATCGGCGCGCGCTGGCCATCGCCGAGCAGAGCTACGGGAAGAACCACCCAGATGTCGCCATAAACCTCAGCAATCTGGCCCAATTGCTCCAGCGCGCCAACCGACTGGCGGAGGCCGAACCCCTGATGCGGCGTGCGCTGGAAATCCTCCTCAAGTCTACTCGTACTACAGGCCATCCGTATCCACACATGGAGGTCCTCGCGAGCAACTACGCCAGCCTGTTGCGAGGGATGGGCCGCAGTCCCGAGCAGATCCGCAGCACTCTGGAGGAGATGGGCCACCGCTTCGAGATCGATCTGGAGGTGAGCAGGCTTGAAACGAGTCTTCACCCGGGCGAGGGCTTTCGGGGTCAGGCACTACGTTAAGCTTTAGCGGTCCGCCGGGCTGAAAGCATCACGCCTTCTCTGGATGCGCCGCCGGCATGATACAAATCGGGAAGACCAAAAGACTTATGTCTCGCGCAAAGACGCGAAGATCGCCAAGGATTCCGATGTTCGCCGTCTTCTGTGTTCTGTCGTCCATCCTCCATTCTTGTCGTCCCATTCGACTTCGCTCAGGGCAGGCTTTGGCGAGAGGAGATCTTGGTTCCGGCCGAAGGCCGGGCTGGGTTCATCGGGGTTCATCAGCGGTTGAAAAGCAGTCCCCAGTTGTCAGTTCTCGGTTCCCGGTTTCCTCTGCGTCCCTCAGCGTCCTCTGCGGTAGAAGCAAGAGAGATTGCCGCTTCCCGCCTGCACGGGAATGACAATACTCCGCTCGCAGGTGTCTGATCGGGAGATTGCCGCGTCGCTGCGCTCCTCGCAATGACATGATCGGCGGATAGTCTCCTCTTCTCTTGTTCGCGTCGTTCGCGTGGTTCGCGGTTGGAAAGCAGTCGTCGGTAGCCGGTAGTCAGTAGTCGGTTCGGAATCTGCGTCCGTCGGCGTTCACCACAGAGACACAGAGTTCGCAGAGTATGCTGTAAGTCCCTGCATATAAAAGAGTGAGAGAGTCCACAGATTACGCAGATTTCACAGATTCCAGAAGAACGCAAGAAGGAAAAAGGAGGGAGACAGCAAAGAGGTTCAACCGGGTCCGCAGTCTCTTGCTTTGACCCTTTGCCCTCTCTTGAAAATCTGTGCTAATCGGCGAAATCTGTGGATAACTGGTTTGGGTTGCGGCCGACGGCCGCGCTGTGCCCTCCGGGTCTCCGTGGTTCTAAATCAGTTGTGATTTCCCGGTTCGAAAGTCTGCGGATTGCTGTTTCCCGCTTGCGCGGGAATGACAATACTTGGGTCGCATTCGTCTGATCTGCGGAGAAAAGAATGGCGGGCGGGAGTCGGTCCATCCTCTGTCTTCTGCCCTCTGTCCCCCGCCTGCACGGGGTAAGTTGCATGCCTGCCTCGGCGTCCTCTGCGGTCGAATTCTCTGTGGCCCCGGTGCTCCGTGGTGAGACAGCAGTTGTCCGGTCGGACCATCAGATCCGGACGGGCGAAAGATCTTTCGCCCCTACCGCCTCCGGTCTCCGTCTTTCGCCCGCCGCCAAGAAAATCTGGGTTCCCGCCCCCGACTGAGCCGTTTCGGGGGTGACAATCCTGCGCGGGAATGACAAAGCTGGGCGGGTCCGGCGATGAGGAATTTCTTCGCGAATTTCGATTTGTGCACAACATACATATGTCGAGAAACGTCTTCTTATAGATGAGCGGCCGCCCGCGGCGGTGGCGGCCCATGGCATCATCATAGCCGCAGTATGTTGTTCTGCTGATAAGAGACTTTCTTTCGCTTTCGGCGTTTCTTTCGGCTGAAGAGCTTCCCGGCCGTGTGGCCCCCCCCCGTTCTTGTTGCGCTTCTTGTCACAAAAACAAGATGTCACACCTTGGCCGTACCGAGATCATTCTCAGCCCCGCGCCGGACCTGGCTTGGCCCGGATTTTGTCCCCGCCGTGGTTGCGTGGAGAAGATTCGTGCGAAACAAA
>CAYHAJ010000489.1:0-3341 GCA_964354535.1 uncultured Pirellulales bacterium | reverse complement strand
ACCGCCTGTTTCTGGGACTATCAGACCTCGGGCCAGGTCACAAGTGCGGGCGGTATGGGTCGGAACACAGCCGATATGAAAACTGCCAAGACGTTTCTGGACGCGGGCGGGGATTTCGGGGGCGAGACGAAGAACGGCACGGCGGACATCTGGTGGATTCTCGAAGGGAAGGACTATCCGCGCTTGTGGTGGGAGTTGACTCCTCAGAAGTGATTTGCGCCCATCCTTTCCAGGGCGTCAGAGGAGTACTCCGCCGGACGCTTGCGTAGGACCTCGGACGTGAGTTCGGCTCGGGCTCCCAATCGCAATGTGTCGCGATTGGGGACGCTTTCCCACCCGCTCTGTTTCGCCAGTAGGACGTCCCAGCCCGACGCGTGTCTCGCCCCTACTTGCCGGCGGCGTATTCGTCGATGATAGCCTTGGGGATGCTGTTGATCGCGTCGCGGCTGAGACCCTTGGGACCGTTCGAGAGAACCGAGAAGAGGTAGCGGCCCGTGTCCGTGAGGCAGACGCCGGACAGGGCCCGCACGCCGCTGATGTAGCCGGTCTTGGCACGAACCTTGCCCCGATACCTGGTTTCACTGAAGTATTCTTCGATCGTGCCGTCTTCGCCCCCCACTGCCAGCGAGCCTTCGAACAATTCCCAGTTCTTGCTCCGATACAGGTCCAGCAGGATGGTCGAAAGGGCGTGGGTCGTCATCCGGTTGTTCCGGCTCAGGCCGCTGCCGTCGTCGATCACGAATTCTTCCGACGGAATGCCCAGATCGGTGAGGTACCTGGCGATCAGGTTACGTCCTCCACTCCAACTGCCGTCTCTGTGATCGGGCCGGCTGTGCGCGTCGAGGGTCTTGAGCAGAGCTTCCGCCACCAAGTTAAAACTATCCGTATTGGCGCGGCGCAGGCAGTCGGTGAGCGGCGTGGTGAACTCGACGAGCGGCGTGAAGCCGGTCTCCAGGGCGACCGCCCTGTCGATCAGTTTGCCCTTGGCGGTGAGGCCCGCCCGGAGGAGATTCTCGGCCAGACAAAAACCGAAAAAGGCCGCCGGTTGCTCGATGGCCACGCGAAACGGCCCCTCGCGATCGAGGCACTTGCCAAACACGATGATCCGATTCGGCTGGGGCGTGCGGTTCGAGCCGATGGCGCTGTCGCCCTCCGTCACGGGCTCGGCGTCGTTGACGATCTGTACGTAGGAGGTCTTCGGCTCGAGGCGGAGAGCCACGCTGCTGCCCAGATTGCTGGCGCTGACCTCGATGCAGTTGCCGTTGAAGTTCAGGCCGCACACCTCACAGGCAAACGATTTGTTGTGATCCTTGGCGGGCCAACTCGGGTGGACACGCTGGTCGTCGAAGACCGTCGTGTCCACGATGATATCGTTGACCTCGGCCACGCCCTGTTCCTTCAGGGCTTGGATGATCTTCTCGAAGATCCAGCCGTCGGGCCGGTCATAGCGCTCATCCGTGCTCCGGTCACCCAGGAGCGGGTCGCCGCTGCCGATGACAACGAGGGCGCCATTCTGGCGGCCGACTCTCGTCTTGTATTCAAATTCCGGCCCGAGGTATCGCAAGGCGGCCGCCGTGACGACGACCTTCATGTTGGAGGCCGGCATCCGCGGCTTGCGGGCATTATGGCTATAGATCACGGTCCCGGAGTTCGGCTCGACGACTTGAATGGAATAGGAGTCGGCGTCCTGCTGCGACCCGACTGCCTTGGCCAGCCGCTGGGCCAGCCCGGCCAGGCTGACGCCGCAAAGACACAGATTGAGGAGTACGACCGCCGCCCGCCTTCTTGTGAAAACACCCATATCCTGAAGCAGCCCTCGTTGACAATGAAGGAAGGATGATTGACTATTGATGATTGAAGAAGAGGAAGTCCGCGCTTCCTTCTCAAGCATCCATCCTCAATAATCCTTAATCAATTCTTGAATGCCGTCTTGATCTGCGCGATGGTTACTCCGAGGGTCGCCTTGGCGATCGGATCGAGTTGCGCCTCGCGGTCGGCAAAATGGTACGTACGATGGGTGTGGAGGATGCTCGCGCCCGGCGCCAGGGCCGCCGCGGGTGAGGAGGTCTCCAACTCGTAGAACGGGCCGAGAGGCTTGCCACCCGGCGCGGTGGGCCCATCGTTGTACGAGTTGACTACGTCCCCCTGGTAGGGCTGGTCCTGAATCTGCCACATCGAGTTCACGTAGTCCGCAGCGCCCTCGGGTTTGTTGTACTGCACGATGGTGAGCACCCCGTTGACGGCGTCGTAGCTGCCCAGCACCTTTCTGGCTCGCTTCGGGGACAGGCCAATCTTGCTGCGATACTTGCCATCGCCGCTGAAATACAGGACGCCCTCCTTGTTCACCAGGCGCGCCGCGGGCACTTTTCCGAAGTAGGAGTCATTGGCCACCGGGCCAAACTGCTCCTCGGGCCCGGCGACGTACGGGACCACAATCGTGATCTCGGGGGACGGATTGAACATGCCGAGAATCCAGATCGACAGCAGGCCGGTCTCTTTCTTCCAGGGCTCCTGGCCGCGATTGACCACCTTGTTATTGGATTCGTAGGCCACCATCTTGATGTCCTTGGCCGCGGTCGCGCCGAGCAACTTGAGGGCAACGCCCCGCTCCAAGACACGGACTTCGCGCTCCACGCCTACATCGAACACCGTGCCCGAGTAGTTCTTGACCTGCAGGGTCTTGCGCAGGACCGCCGTTTGTCGGGTCGTGGAGACCAACTCCCACGCTTCCGTATCGACGGGCGCCGGGGTGTACCAGTGTTCCAGATCGAACGGGACGCCTTTCGCAAAGAAGATGGAGAATTGTCCGCCCTCGGGACCGAGCCAGAAGCGGTCCTCGCCACCATAGGCATTCATGTGCGCCACAGGCTTGCCTGCCACCAACTCGCGGTTGATCCAGCCGAAGCTGTAGCCGTTGGGGCCGGCCGCGGTGCTGGTCATCACCCGCCCCTGCATCTTCGGCAGCACGGCGATCTGCCCCTGCCCGGACTTGTCCTTCAGGATGACCACGTCCGTGTACTTGCGCAGAAACGTCAGGTCATCCTGGAACGCCTGTTTCTTCGCGGCGGCGTCAACCGCTGCCCCGGCCGCCAACACCATCGCCCCCAACCCGAGTGCCATCGTTCTCGAATCCATCCTCATTCTCCTTGCCTTCACTACCGGTGGCCACCGACCCCGAGCCCCTGACAATGACCCGCTAAGATAGCCCATCGGCCGTCCCTTGGCAAGCGGCAATCTTTCGCAGGGTGCATGACCGTTCTTGCGCGGCCTCGTGGCGAGGGCATCCTGCCCTTGTTCCTTTGTCTCGAGGGCGTCCCGCCCTCGAATCGCGGGCAGGATGC
>CAYHAJ010000488.1:0-5236 GCA_964354535.1 uncultured Pirellulales bacterium | reverse complement strand
TGCGCTGCGGCTCCCCTCTCTCCGTGGCCAACAACCTCTTGTTCTGCTTCTTATCCATAACATCCAGCATAATCACGATCTCCTTGCCCTCTACTCTAATTATCGGCAAGGAATTGTCTCACTCATTCTGACACAGAGGGTTCTTCACACTTCAAACTTCACACTTGATCACTCTCTTACGCCGCCTCCATCTCCTGGGCGTAGGTCTTCATCTTGGCCAGTCTCGCGTTGAAGGCGTTGTACAGGCCGTCAGAGCTTTCGCGCAGCGTGCGCTGGGAGTTCGTGTGCCGGTTGAGGGAGGTGGCGTAATCGACCTGCTTGACCACGTCCTTCGGGATGGACGCGCCGCCCGAGAGGGCGCCGGAGATCCCGCCTGCCACCGCGGCGAGACAGTCGGTGTCCCGGCCCATGTTGATGCCCGCTTTGATGGCCTCCCACGTGTTGCCTTTGGTCATGCGCAGGACGCAGATCGCCTTGGTGACGATCTCGTTGGCATAGCTCTGGGCGTACACGAGACCGGTGCCGCTGTAGACGGAGTCGAACTTGCGGCGCATGTCGCGAACGTCGGAGCAATCCGCCGTGAGCTTCAGCGCCCGGTCGAGCTCGCCGCGGATTCCGGCGGGCCGGAAGAAGCGCGTGTCCACCTTGTCGCAGTTGTCGAAGATCGCCCCGAGCACGCTGTCGACCGTAGCGCCGGGCTTGGTCGCGGCGGCGATCGCGACGACGGTGACCTCCGCCCACAGGATGCCCCGGCTGTTGGCGGTATTGTAGAGCTGGCCGACCTGGCGAATATCGTCGATGGCCCCGCGCACATCGCCCGCGTTGATCAGACCGATGGGATGACAGGAACGCGAGAGCGAGACCAGGCCGGAATAGTCGCAGTACTTGCCGATGTCCGCCGCCGGAATGTGGGTCTTGGCCAGCGCCAGCAGTGGCCCTTCGAACGGCTCGGAGACCAGCCCGGCGGCATTGGGATTCATGTGATCCACCCACGCCCGGCGGAGGTCTTCCGCGTTGATCCGGTCCTGTTTCTCGACAATGGCCGTGATGATCAGCTTCTGCCGCTCGACGCCGTCTTCGGTGGTGCCGGGCTCGCGGACCCAGTCCTTCTTGCCATAGTGGGAATACGACAGCGGCTTGTCAAGCAGCCCGTGCTCGCGCTCGATCCTCTCATAGGGCCAGCCCTCGACCGGCGCTCCCATCGCCGAGCCGATGTGGCAACCGGCGATGCACCCGAAGAACTTCTCCTGGAGAGGGACGCCGCCAGTATTTGTCCTTGTCTCCTTGGCTGACTCGGCCGCATGACCTGTGCCGGCGGAAACGGCCGCCGCGGCTAGGGCACTGCCGAGAAACGAACGACGCGCTATCATATCCGGGTTCTCTCTCATGCTTTGCCTCCTTTCAGGGGCCAGAACTGCGATTCGGTTCGGGCCGTGGTCAGGTACTCCTCGAGCTTCGCCACCACATCG
The DNA here is from genome assembly GCA_964354535.1 of uncultured Pirellulales bacterium. Classification (GTDB taxonomy): domain Bacteria; phylum Planctomycetota; class Phycisphaerae; order Sedimentisphaerales; family Anaerobacaceae; genus PLanc-01. Next base: position 3,767 of record CAYHAJ010000488.1, on the reverse strand, counting down.
GGATGATTGTCTGCGACGTTGCGGGTTTCGCCAATGTCCGTTTGCAGATCGTACAGTTCCAGTGGCTTGCTGAAGGGTCGGACTGCTTTCCAGCGACCCGTGCGCACCGCCTGAATTGAGCCGCCTTCGTGGAATTCCCAGTACAGGAACTCGTGTTTCTTCTGCCCGGGCCGGCCCAGCAACGTCGGCAGCAGGGAGATCCCATCCGTGGCGAGGGCATCTTGCCCTTGCGTGTTGAATGTGACGGACACGCCGTCGTTTGGCGAGGCGAGGCCAAGATGGCCTCGGGACGCAAGGGCGGGACGCCCTCGCCACGCCGGAGGTGCACCGGCCAATTCCGCCAACGTGGGCAGAAAGTCCCAGAAGGCACAGACATGATCGGCCTCCGCGCCCGCCTTGATCCGGCCGGGCCAGCGAGCGATCAGCGGCACGCGGATGCCGCCTTCGTACAGGTCGCGTTTGATACCGCGCAGCGGGCCGTTGCTGTCGAAGAAATCCGGATTGGCGCCGCCTTCGCGGTGCGGGCCGTTGTCGCTGGCGAAGAAGACAATCGTATTCTCGTCGAGATCGAGATCCTTGAGCTTCTGGAGGAGCCGGCCGACGCCGCTGTCCAGCCGCGTAATCATCGCGGCACGGCCCTTGTCCGGCTCGGGCCAGTCCTTGTCCGTATAGGGTCCGTAGTCCGGCACTTCCATGCCGTTCTTGCCGCCCTCGTTGTTGGCGTGCGGGAGCGTCACCGCCAGATACAGGAAGAAGGGTCCCTTTCTGTTCTGCTCGACGAATTGCAGCGCCTCCTGCTCCATCAGATCATAGGAGTATTCGACCTTCTCCGTGGCCACCCCGGCGCCATCGAGCCGGCCGCCGGGGACCTTGTTCTTCAGCGGCACGCGCTGGTCGTTGCGGAACAGAAACTCCGGGTAGTAGTTGTGGGCGTGCCGCTGGCACAGGTAGCCGAAGAAGTAATCGAAGCCCTGCTTATTGGGGACGCCGGTGCCGTCGGGTCCGCCCAAGCCCCACTTGCCGACCAAGGCTGTCTTGTAACCTGCCTGCTTGAGCATCTTTGGAAGCGTTACCGTACCCTCGGGCAGCGGCAACTGGCCCATCGGCTGGACCTCCCGGTTGCCGCGCACGTACGTATGCCCGGTATGCAAGCCGGTCATCAGGGAGCAGCGCGAAGGCGCGCACACGGTCGTGCCGGCATAGTGGTCGGTGAACCGCATCCCCTCGGCGGCCAGGCGGTCGAGGTTCGGGGTTTGAATCTGCTTCTGGCCGTAACAGCCAAGGTCGCCGTAGCCCAGGTCATCCGCCAGGATGAAGATGATGTTCGGCCTGTCGGCCGGTTCGTTTGCCTCGACCCGGCTCACCAGTTGCACGTGTTGGGCGAGCGTTGCGGCAGCCAAACCTGCACCGGTCACCTGGAGAAAGCCGCGTCTGCTCAGACTTCGTGCCATTCTATTTGCCTCCAGCAATAATCAGCTCTGTATCGGCAGACACGCGTATTCTAACCTTCCCGGCCGATATCTGCCACTGTGACGCTGTCCGCCGAACCTGACAAGCGTGGGAGAACTAAAGGTGTCAGGTACTTTTTCCCCAGCGTCAGAAAAAGTACCTGACACCTTAAAATTCCCCCAGCGTCAGAAAAAGTACCTGACACCTTAAAATTCCCTAACACTTGAAGCTTCAAACTTGAAACTCCTCTTCCAATTGGGTTTGTTTCGCGTGATCGGTCCCGCCGGTCCCAGTGCGGCGGGTGGCAAATTGGGTTCGTTTTGCGCATTTCCCTCTCCGGGGCTCCGGCCGACCAGCCAAATTGGCTTTGTTTCGCACAATCGCTCCCGGCGGGGGCTCCCGTCCGCGGCCGCCCGCGCCCATCTCTGGGCGCATCGACAAATTGGCTTTGTTTGTACGCCGGACCCGCCCCTGGAACCCTGGGAGGATAGAACCGAGGCCGCGCGGGCCGGCCGTCCCGGGGACGGGAATTGGCTTTGTTTTGCCGAAACCCTGCGCATGTCTTATTCACCATAACTCTTTTCCCACAAAGCATTTGTCCTTTGCGTCACGCTGGAGCAAATTGGCTTTGTTTGTACAACCGACTACTGACTACCGACTACCGCCTACTGCCTTTTGGCTTCGTTTCGCACGATTTGCCCTCCCGGGAACGCCGATCTCCGGATCGGCATAATGGCAGGAATTGGGTTTGTTTCGCACGTCTGCCCCATGGGTGGCAGCGTCAAGGCCTCCGGCCTTGGCGATGGTCTTCCCTCCCCACCTGGCGCAAATTGGGTTTGTTTGGCGCAATACACCTGAGCGACACCTCCGCTGGTGACTCCCCGCCCTACGCCCGTCCGAGTCCATGTCGGAAGATTGGCTTTGTTTTGCCGAAGCCTGTTGCATGTATGATTTACCATAACTCCTTTTTCACGAAGCACTTGCCCCTCCCGTTGCTCTGGGGGAAATTGGCTTTGTTTCGCACAATTGATCCCCGGCGGCGCCTCCCGGGCCCGGCCGCCCGCGCCCATTCCTGGGCGCCCGGGGCAAATTGGGTTCGTTTCGCACAGTTGACGTCACCAGATTGGGTTCGTTTTGCACAATCGCCGCGCGTCCCGCGCCCTTCTGGCTCCATCCCGCCTGGCGCCGGCGGAAATTGGGTTCGTTTTGCGCATTTCCCTCTCCGGGGCTCCGGCCGACCAGCCAAATTGGCTTCGTTTCGCACATTTGACCCCGCCAAATTGGGTTTGTTTGTACAACCGGCTACCGCCTACTGACTGCCGACTACTGCCTTTTGGCTTCGTTTCGCATGAATCTTCACCACCGAGGCACAGAGGGCACAGAGTCGGAGCCTGTTCATCTCCCGTGACGCACTGGGTTTTCTCTGTGATCTCGGTGTCTCTGTGGTGCAATCATCGCATCTCGCCGATGGACAAAGAGCGGCATTTCCCTGGGCAACACAGACCCGCAGGGTCCCTGACTCGCCCATCGCGGCGGCCGCCCCGCGGGCGGCGATACCCATTCCTTATAGACGTTCGTCGAGCCGCGTATGTTGTGCAAAAACCAAAAATAACACAGAAATCTTTGATCAGTGCTTCTCGGTGGTAAAAGGACAATTCTGAACCACGGAGAGCACGGAGACCCCGGCGCGGCCTTCGACCGCAACCAAAGACCAGTGAGCCACAGATTTCTCCGATTGCCACAGATTTTTGAAGAAAGACTACAGGGCAAAAGGAAGAGAATCGACGACAGCAGGCCTCTTGTCTCCCTCTTAAATCTGTGAAAATCTGGGCAATCTGTGGATTTTCTAACTCATTTCCGTCTGGAGACTTACGGCATGTCCCATCGGAAAGCTTGTCAAAACAAAACAAGATATTGCGGCTTTGTAGTACGGAGACAGAGCCGGAAAGACGGATGGAGAGGGCTTTGGCGAACTCAGTCTTGCGTTGTGCCATCGCTGGTGAGTTCGTCCCTTCTCCGTGTCCTCCGTGACCTCCGTGGCAAGTAAAGAAAAAGAGGTTTGGTTGCGGCCGAGAGAACTAAAGGTGTCAGGTACGAATGGCACTGCCGTGAGTTTTTGACCTTGTTGGCGCACACATTCCCCCTTGGACGGGAGAAGAATTCTGTCCGTCTCTCTGCTGCACAAGAGTCTTGCTCCGGGCGGCCGGAACGATATCATGTTTTGGGCCTTCCTTGGCCGATATCATGGACGCCCTCCTTGGCTTGTCTTCCCATAAGAACCAAGGAGGGCTTTATCATGACAAGCCTACCGACACTAC
>CAYHAJ010000487.1:0-25918 GCA_964354535.1 uncultured Pirellulales bacterium | reverse complement strand
GTCCCTGGAGAAAGACCGCTCTCGACGGTACGAGACCGCCAGCAGCTTGGCCGAAGATGTTCGCCGGCATCTGGAACATGAGCCCATCCTCGCCCGAGGACCCAGTCCAACTTACCGCCTGCACAAATTCCTCCGCAGGCGCCGCTGGCAGACCATCGCCGCGCTGGCCACGGTCCTCCTCGCTGGTGCGGCGGTGATCGTTCTTTCCCTGTGGAATCGGGACCGGCTCCAACTGGCCGAGGCCGAAGGCTTCCGGGATCGAGGGATCCTCTCTCAGGCCCGCGAGCAGTATGCCAAAGCAGACCGCGAGGCTGCCTTGGAGACCATCCAACCGATCCTTCAGAGCAAGCAGGTGGGACCGGAAGCCCAGCTTCTCCAAGCCGGCATTCTCGTGGACAACCGTCGTTCCGGGGAGGCCGTGACCATTTTGAGGAGCCTGTTCGGGGAACGACCCGAGATTGCCGGGGCCGCCCATTCGCTCCTGGCCCGTATCCTTTGGGAGAGTGAATCGCCGGACGCCGAGAAGCTCAAGGAAATCGAGGAGCACCGCCGACAGGCCGAGGCCTTGCTGTTCGGAGTACCGCCTTCAGGCGGGAAAGACCAGTCCGACCCGCGTAAACGCGGGACTCCGAGCGCCGAGGCCTATTTCCTGCGGGCCATGACCGCTCCTACGGTCAAGGAGCAATTTGCCGCACTCGACCGAGCGTTGGAGCTTGACTCGAAGCATTATGAGGCCCGCCGGCTGCGGGCCTTCACGTACTATGCGTCCCGGAAATATGGACGCCTGAGTGAAGATGCATCCGTTGTGCAGGCCCTGCGAGACCGCGATCCTCTCGGCTATTCCCTGCGTGCTACCGCGCTCCGCGAATTGGGCCGCTACACGGATGCGCTGGCGGATTATGACAAAGCGATGTCATTGATGGCGAAGGAGGACCCGCAGTACCTCGATCTCGCCACCCAACGTTCGGAAACCCTTCTACGCATGGGCGACTACAGGCGCGTGATCGCGGACGCCGAGGAGTGCCTGAAGTCCTGGCCCGACCGGCCTGTCTTCCAATACCACATCTTCTGCGCTCTGACTGCTGTTGGGGATTACGAGAAGGCAAACGATCTGTCTCGGCGGATCATCAGCCCCGGCCAGGAAGCTCGGCAGCAATTCCGCAGTTGGTGCGCGAAATACGTCTTCGACACGCTGCAAGCTGGCCGATCCTGGCATCCGGCGGATCGTGAGCCCATCGGATCGGCCTTCCTGCCGATGGTGGAAGCCGAAGGAACCTATCGCGAGCTCTCGGCCAAAGGCCGACGAGTAACCACCGATGGATTCAGCGCCCAGTGGTCGGCGGATGGGAAGAAGCTGGCTTTCAGCCTGGGCGTACAGGGCAACAGTGGTGTGGCGGTCTTCGATCCCGCCACCCAGGAAACCGAGTTGCTGATCGTCCCGGGCAAGTACCCGAGGTGGTCGCCGGATGGGCGGTATATCGCCTTTGTCCGGGACCGCCAGTTCCTGCGCGTCCCGGAATTCGTGGCCGCTGACCCGAAGAATCGACCCCCGGCGGGGACGGACGAAGAGGTCTGGCTCACGAAATCCGACGGGACCGAGCCGCGGCGTCTGGCACGCGGGGTCTGGCCCTCCTGGGGCCGGGACTCGACCTGCGTCTACTATCGCTCGCGCCTGGACAGCACGCTTTATTCGATCCCCATTGTGGGTGAATCCGCCGAGCCGAAACGGATCATGGCGTGTCCGGGGTACAACCCGTCGGTGTCACTCGACAATCAATACGTGGCGTACATGGAGGGCACATCCCTGAAGGTCAAGGATCTGTCGTCGCAGACCTTGGTTACTGAGTGGCCCCTACCCGTGCCCTCCGACGGCTGGGGCGCGTCGGCCTGGTCTCCGGCCGGCAACGAACTATGCTTGGGTGGCAGCGGCGGCCTGGAGAACAGGACAGGACTGTGGATCTATCGCCTCGATCACGGCGAGCCCGCCCAGACGTTGGGCGGTCCGATCACAGTTGGCTCCTGGTCCCCGGATGGCACGAAGCTTGTCTTTGAATTGGGCGAGCCGCACTTCGAGATCTGGACTACGGACCTCGCTCCCGACGTCTCAACCATCGAAGCGCTTGGCCCCACCCGAACGGTGGAGCAGCACTTACGGGAACTGGTGGCTCTCCGCACCCGCCGAATCAAGGCCGACCCGCTGGATGCCTACGCTTACTCCAACCGCGCCAGGTACTACGACTACCTGCGCGAGCGGGAAAAAGCCGTTGCCGACATGCGCCGGTGGTCCGCCGTCATGAGCGGTCGGTCACCATCGGATGCGTGGTTCGGTACGTCGTGTGACCTTCGATGGGCCATCGACCTGCCGTTCGATCATCAACTCGTCTTTTCTGCAGAAAGACCTGTAAATACGATTCCAGTAATGTCTGTTGCCTTCGGGCAGAAGGGAAGGTGTGAGATGAAATCATTTGAGATTCCGATGGTCGTAATATCACTTCTGGGCTTCTGTTTTCTTTCAGGTCCCGGCACACCGCCTGCACACGCGGACTTCATCTACGGAGAACCCACGAATCTGGGGCCGGCGGTCAACAGTGCAGGCGGCGAGATCGCACCCTATGTCTCGCCAGACGGGCGAGAAATCTATTTCTTACGCGGCAATGACCTGTTGGTAGCTCGGCGACCGACTCCAGATAGTGAATGGGGTCAGGCATCCAAGTACGGCCCGCCCCTTGATGATCCCGGCGGCGATGGGGTCGGCTGCATTACACCGGATGGCTTAACGCTCTTTTTGGACTCAGCCCGGCCCGGTGGGTATGGCGCTTTTGACCTTTGGATGACGACTCGGGCAACCGTAGACAGCAATTGGAACGCTCCGACCAATCTTGGGCAAGTTGTCAACTCTGCTTCCGATGATTTCGCTGCGAGTATCTCAACCGATGGACTGGAGCTTTACTTCACATCCAGTCGGCCCGGCGGGTTCGGCGGCTCTGATCTATGGATGACGAAGCGGGCAACTGTGTCCGACGCCTGGGGTACGGCGATCAATCTTGGTCCGACACTCAACAGCTACACGGATGACAACTCCGCCTGCATCTCTCCTGACGGCCTGTTGCTCTTCTTTGCCTCTCGGCGGTCGGGCGGGTACGGCAGCGGATTTGGTCTCTGTGACATCTATGTGACACGCCGCCTCACGACAAATGATCCCTGGGGTGCCCCGGTGAATGGTGGGCCCGTGCTCAACACTCCATCTGTCGAGTGGATGGTAAGAGTCTCGGCCGATGGCTCGACGCTTTACTTTCACTCTGGGCGGCCAGGCGGATTGGGTGCGTTCGACATCTGGCAGGCGCCCATCATCCCCATCATGGACTTCAACGGCGACGGGAAGGTCGATGCCGCAGACATGGCCCTCTTGGTAGCCAACTGGGGCAAGAACAACTCCTTGTGCGACATCGGCCCGTTTGCCTGGGGTGATGGTGTGGTGGACGAGAAGGACCTGAAGATTCTGATGGAATCGCTGATGACCCCCGGCCCGCATGCATCGGATGTTCCTTGTGATGTGGTCCTGAGCTGGACATTCCCCTCATTCGCCAGTGCCTGCGATGTCTACTTGGGAACCTCCCAGGAGGCAGTCAACACCGCCACCCGAGCCAATCCGCAGGGTGTGCTGGTCAGCCAGAGCCTATCGGCAACCACTTACGACCCTCCAGGTCTCTTGGAATACGGCCGGACCTACTATTGGCGCGTCGATTTCGTGATCCCCGGTCCTACTCCTATCATCTACAAAGGGTCGGTCCTGAACTTCACGACCGAAGCCTCTGCGTATCCGATCAAGAACATCACCGCCAAGGCCTCCAGTGCCCAGACGGGTATGGGTCCGGAAAGAACCGTGGATGGATCAGGACTCGACAAGAGCGACGGGCATTCGACGAACGGAAACGACATGTGGCTTAGTAACGTCGCGGGTCCGCAGCCGGCTTGGATTCAGTACGAGTTCGACAAGGTCTATGCGTTGCACGAGTTGTGGGTGTGGAACTCGAACTCAACCGTCGAGCCCTTCATCGGTTTTGGGGCCAAGACTGTCAAGATCGAGTACTCCGCCGACGGCACAACGTGGACTCCCTTGGCCAACGTGCCGGAATTTGCACGGGCGTCCGGTCAGCCCGGCTATACGCCGAACACCACTGTCAGCTTCGGCGGAGTCTCGGCCAAATTCGTCAAGCTGACCATCGAGAAGGGTTGGGGTGCGACACCATCCGTCGGTCTGAGCGAGGTGCGGTTCTTCTATATCCCCGACCGATCCGCCACCAAGCCGTAGGATCAGGGAAAAAGAAAAAGGGAAAAAGGGAAAAGGTATGAAGGCGTAAGACTCGCTCTGGCTCCTTGGTTTTTACTTTTGACTCTTTCCTTTTGCCTTCCGCGAGTATGCCCGCTTGGCACAAGGATAAGGGCCGGCTTGGTTCCAGCGCCGCGGTGCGGCGGGGCGGAGCCACCGGCCCTTTGGCGTTCCCGGCAGCGCAGGTGCCTTGCGACCAAACCGGTGCGTGGCTCGCGTAGCGCGATCCAAAACCGGGTTTCAGATCACTTGCCACCAAGCCCCACGGGCAGGAGGCCCGCGGGGCTTTTCAGACACGTTCTGACGGGTTCAACGCTTTGGCAAGGCCGACCCACCTGCTAGAGACGGGCGTAAGCCACGTCCAAATGGAACGCGGCGGCTTTGAGCGCGCGGTCGAGAGTCCACAGAGAAATGCCGCTGAGCTTGGCCGAGGCCAGGAGGTGCATGTCGATGTATCCCAGACCGCGACCCATGAGGTGGTGGGCCTCGAGGAAAGACAAGACTTCCTCGTGGGTGGCGACGGGACAGAGGCAGAGGACTTGGAGCAGATCGAGAATCGCGCGGCGGTTCTGGAGATTACCGCAGGCCAACTCGCCAAGGACGAAGGGATGGCAGACGACCGAGCCGGTGTCAAGCAGCTTCGCCAACTCGGGCAGGCCGCGGCGGAAATGCTCTACCCACACCGAGGTATCGACCAAGACCATCCGCTCAACTCCGCACTCTACGCCGCGGCGGGCGGCGGAGTTGCTTTTCCGTGCCGCCGAGTTTGGCCAATCGCTGGGCGCTTTTCTGGGCGATCAGAGCCTCCAAGCCCATCCGCACGAGCGCCGTCCGCTCCTGCACACCCGTCAGCTTGGACGCCTTGGCGACCAGTTCTTCATCCACGTTCAACGTCGTTCGCATAACCAGATCCTTTGATGCATAATCTATTCATACATATATGCATGTTTTGCCTGCATGTCAAGGAAGGAAATGATGGGGGCGGTGGGACCCGCACGAGCGGCGGATGTGGAACCAAAACCAGGGGGCTGAGCCTTTCATTCGCTTGGGGGCCAAGACAGTCAGGATCGAATGCTCCATCGACGGCGCAATATGGACGGCCTTGACCATTGTGCCCGAGTTCGCCAAGGGATCCGGTAAGCCCGGCTACGTCCACGATACGACGGTCAGCTTCGGTGGTGTCTCAGCCAAGTACGTCAAGATGACCATCGAGAAGGGCTGGGGCGCGACCCCCTCCGTCGGTCTGAGCGAAGTGCGGTTCTTCTATATCCCCGACCGATCCGCCACCAAGCCGTAGGATCAGGGAAAAAGGAAAAGGGAAAAAGGGAAAAGGTATGAAGGCGTAAGACTCGCTCTGGCTCCTTGGTTTTTACTTTTGACTCTTTCCTTTTGCCTTCCGCGAGTATGCCCGCCTGGCACAAGGACGAGGGCCGGCCTAGTTCCAGCGCCGCGGTGCGGCGTGGCGGAGCCGCCGGCCCTTGCTGTTTTGGGCCCCATCCGGGCAGAGCGGCGAAATCGGCACGAATCGCGGAGCAAAGAATCATGTCTCGCGCCAAGACGCCAAGACCGCAAAGGTCTATCTGTCTGCCGTCCTGGACCCGTTGTTGTCCGTTCTCTCTTCTTGGCGCTCTTCGCGTCCCGTTCGGCTTTGCTCAGGGCAGGCTTTGGCGAGAGGAGAGGTTTTGGGTTGCGGCCGAAGGCCGCATCGGGTCCTTGCGGCTTCGCGGTCCGCCGCTGAAAATTTCTTCCTTTATTTTTAGATTCTTGCATAACATACGGGCACCGACAAGCGTCTTCTTAAACGCGATGGACCGGCGGCCGGACCGCCCGTTCGAAGGGACCATCAGGGCCTCCGGTTGCGACCGCAGGCCGGGTCGGGACCTCTGGGCCGCAAAGACGCAACACCTTGTCTTGCGGCTCTTCGAGACAACGAATTGCACCAATTACACCAATAGAATAGGAATGCGATGATTTCACTCGTGCCATCTGTGCCCTTCGTGGTTCCGTGCGAAACAAAGCCAAAAGGCAGTAGCCGGTAGTCGGTAGCCAGTTGTCGGTTGGAAGACCGCTGTGCAAAACAAAGCCAATTCCCGTCGGCACAGGAAGGCCCCGGGCCGGGCGGTCGAGCCGCTGGGAGCGATCGTACGAAACAAAGCCAAACGGCAGTAGCCGGTAGCCGGTAGCCGGTAGCCGGTTGGAGGACCGCCGTACAAACAAAGCCAATTTGGGCAAAGGGGGTCAGGGGTCAGCCACCGGGCAACCGACACCAAGCCCCTGATCCTCGAACTTTCGTGCGAAACGAAGCCAATTCCCGGAAGACGAAGATAAAGTGTAAGTGATTTTTCGGAAAAGAATTATGACCGATTTGGCACGTCAGAGGCCGCGAAAAAACAAAGCCAATTTCCCTGGTGTACCGGCATGGGCCAGGTCGCCAAGGCGGTCGGCGCCGCCTCTGCGATCGATTATGCGAAACAAAGCCAATTCGGCCGGAGCGGTGCGAAGAGGGAAGTACTTTTTGGAACAAGAGTTATGATGAGTTGGACGCGCAGGCAGGCTCGCAAAAACAAAGCCAATTCCGGCCACCAGGCCGATCGGGAGATCGGCGTCCCCGGCGGGCAAAGCGTGCAAAACGAACCCAATCCGGGCCGACCCGCTTGGTGTCCGAGGGGAAATTGCGCAAAACAAACCCAATCTCGGAGAGTTGGCCGGCAGGTGGAATACCCATCATTCAACTACCCCATCCTTCCCGTATTACAGGCTCAGAGCGATCGTGCGAAACAAAGCCAATTCGCGGGTGGGGTTGGGCGGACTCGGCCCTGCTACCAGTCCAGAGGACTTTGGTGGGGCAAGCCCCACCCTACGACTCGGACAACAAGCCGTCCCCCGCCGTCCCGTGGTAATACGTAGGTACCAACCCTCTCGGCCACAAGGACTTATGGAGCGGCACCGGAAAAACTGACGGGAACAGGCTGAAAAAGCGTTACAATATCTCTGGGTAATGGCACTTATCTGCATGATGGTAACGATGGAAAACACAACCAAGCTCAACACGGACAGGCAGATCGATGAGATCGAGTTGGTCGAGAAGGCTCGGCAGGGAGATCGGCAGAGTCTGAACCGGCTGGCGGGGATGGCCAGGGAGCGGCTGCGCGTTTATGTCTACCGCCTTACCCAGAAAGAGGATTTGACGCAAGAAATCGTGCAGGAGAGCTTGTTAGAAATGTGCAAGATCCTTGGCAAGCTGCAAAAGACCGATCGCTTCTGGCCCTGGCTGTACGGGATCGCGACCAACAAGCTGCACCGGCATTATAGGACGGAGAAGGCCATGAGACATGCGGCGGCCGCGGAGGAGAGACGCAGAGGATCGATGGAAGATCGCCAGCGGGGCTTGGAAGACCTGGTCAGTGAAGAACTGAAGCAAATCGTATCGAACGCCATGCAGAGTCTTCGGACCAGGCACAAGGCGGTGCTGGTCATGCGGTGCTATGACGGCATGTCCTACAGCGACATCGCCGAATCGATGGGTAGCAACGAATTCAGTATCCGCATGCTCTTCGTGCGGGCCAAGAAAGCACTGCAAAAGGAACTTCTGCGTAACGGCTTCGGCAGAGGGTCGCTGCTGGCCGCCTTGATCGTTTTCGGCAAGATGACCGCTCCGAGCAAGGCGGCCGCGGCCCAACTCACCGTGTCGGCGGCGGCTTTGAAGGTCGGGCTGGCCGCGAGTGTGGCGGGCTTGGCCACGACCACGACGGGAATCGTTTCCCTCGCAGCGGCGGGCGCTTTGACGGTCGGCACGGTCGTTTCAACCTCGAATATCCGGTCGGCGGTCGCCCCATCCGCCCCTGCAGCGACCGTAAACTCAGGCGTTGCAAGCCCTTACGCGACATCGAACACAGACCATCAGCAATACTGGTACTACTTCCACCAAGACCCACAGGGCCCCATGATGCTGCGGGCCCGTTCGCGGGACTCTTCGACCCGCATCCTGCAGAACGAGGAGGCCAACTTCAGCCGCCAGGGCGATACGGTGACCATCAATAATTATCGGATGTGGCTGGACGACCTGAGTGTCTTCAAGCTTCCCACGGATAGCACGGAGATGAGGGGTTTCCTGGCGCAGGTAGAACGGATTCACAACGATATCCCGCCGGTCTCCGCCCGCAAGGGCGAAGATCTGCTGGCCGTGGTCGAGCGCAAGAGCGAGAACGCCGACGTCCGCCAGCCGTGGACGATCCGCAACAAATCGAATGTGCTGGACAGCGACTACTTCCAGAGCGATTGGCCCTCCGGCACCCGCGTCGTGGACAACCGCGACGAGATGCATCGGCAGATGTGGACCTACTTCCGCGTTCGCGGCGATGTTCGTGGACAGAGCATCAGCGGCACCGGCCGAATTCCGTTCGTCTACGCCGCCCGGGAGAACTGCGCCTGGCTGCGGCTGAGAATCGGCGACACGCTCGGCGTAGTTGACGGCGGCCCGACGGCGGTCCTGCAGGACGCCCAAGGAAAGGCCCTGGGCCAGTACCCACGGGGCAGCTTCTTCAAAGGTCTGTCGCGGCCGTGGATGGGCCTGCACACGATCGACTCGGTCCGCCGGGATGCCGCCGAGCAAAGGACGCCCTTCGAGACCCAACTGCTGGCGGGCGGCCAACAGGCCCAGGTCACGGTCCGGTCCGATAAGACGCGGCTCGTATATCTGATCGATGTCGAGGCGGATCTGGTACACCGGATCGACCTTTTCGTCGATAATACCCAGGTGGGCTCGCTCGAATTCGAATATCTCCAGGATGTGAAGAGCGTAGGGTCGAATGAGTTCACGGCCCCGCCCGCACGCAGCGAACGTGCGTCCGTGCGGAATAGCGCGGGCCTTCTCTGGCTCGTCCGGCTGGCCAACGGGCATCTCGGCGGCTGACCGCACTGATCCCAGGGGTCCCACCCCTATCCGAGTCGAATATGAGTACCAGAACGATAACAATCCAGGGGGGTTCTGTCCGGAGGGTTACGAACGGACAGTTGGCTTCGCCGAGGGCTTTTTTGAGGGGCGCCCCAATCGAAGGTCATGATCCGACAGCCATGATCGGGGCGGCTGAAAACTTCCCGCGTTCCCACGGGATGCGAACGATTCCCGTGCCCACGCGGATGACCATAACCGTGACTTTGTCTCCTCGTCCACCAGAGTCATCCACGCCAAAGGATGCTGCCAGGGAGGGGGCCTCTCAACGCGAGGCCTCGCGTTGGGTACGCCAATGGGTTTGTACTCCGTTTGCGAGCGACACGGAGGTCGTCCTTGCCAAGAGTCATGTGGTGGGTGACGCCAGGGACTCCGGGGCCAGGAAGCTGTGCCCCGGAGTCTTTCTCCCTGCGCGAAATCAGGACTTCCAAGACCCCTTCTATTAAGGCGGTTTGGCAACTGAATAGTTGCTGGTTGTTTAGCGGTGGGTCTTTAGGTGGGTGCCTCATCCACCTAAAGATCCTGTATTTTGTGGCAGCATTGTGAACGTTGTGAGAGTGATGACCTTGGCACAGCGGGCTCTGGTGGGCTTAGTGCTCTTGGCTCTCGCCGCTCCGGCGGTCCGGGCCCAATCGAGCTACGAGTACGCGGACGACTTCTCCCTGGAGAAGGCCTCGCACGACTGCTGGTCCTCCTCCCTCTTCCGGCCCGGGGAAGTCCTCAATGCGCTGGCCGAGCCGTACCTCTATTGTTCGGGCGCCGGCGCCGGCCGAGGGCTGGTCTTCGTCGAATCCGGGGCTCAGGTGGCCCGCCTGGACTATCGCTTCCCGGTCGACGGGACGTCGATCAATCGACCGGTGCGCGGGACGCTGCGCTTCGACGTCTCCTTTCCGTGCAATTCGGAGATCACCCAGTTTCCGCCGGGGCAGTTGTCCTGCGCCACCTCGGGCGACGGGTGGACGTGGACCCCCGCACAGACGCTGCAGGCGGGACACTATGATATTCCGATCAGTTCGACTCAGGGCTCGTGCTACGTACGGTTCACCGGCGCCCGGGCCATGCTCGATAACCTGCGGGTCTCCCTTGCCGCACCGGCGGCCACTCTGCGGGTCCCGCAGAACTACAGTACCATCCAGCAGGCCATCGACGACGCCGCCAACGGCGCCATCATCGAGGTCGCCTCCGGCACGTACACCGGGCCGGGCAACTGGGATCTGGAATTTCGCGGCAAGCGCATCACCCTCCGCAGCACCTACGGTCCCCAGAACACGATTATCGACTGCGGAACGCCGACGCCGGCGACCGGCAAGCGCCGGGGGTTCTACTTCCACCAGGCGGAGACGGCGGAGTCCGTCCTGTCCGGCTTCACGATCAAAGGCGGCCGCGTCTTCGGCACTACGATCCCGCCCGATCCCCTGCATTGGACCGCCAGTGCCGCCCACCCCATCGGCGGCGGCATCTATTGCGAGTTCAGCAGCCCTACCATTGCCAACTGTATCATTACCGATTGCGGGGCGGAGTTGGGCGGGGGCATCGGCTGTGTGGGCGGCGGGCCCACCCTCCTCAACTGCACGATCACGGAGTGCATCGCCGGCGGGTTGGGCTCCTCAACCTCGGGCGGCCGGGGTGGCGCTATCGCCCTCGCCGGCCGGTGCGATGCGAAGATCGTGAACTGCACGATCCAGGGCAATTCCGGCTACTCCACCAGCCAGGGTGGCGGAATCTACTGCTACCAGAGCGTCGCGGCCATTACCGGCTGTTCCATCTCTGGCAATCTGGCACCGGGCAATCTCCGGGGCGGCGGCCTCTATTGTGCCGGCGATGGCACGAATGTCACTCTCAAGAACTGTCTGATCTCCGAGAACAATGCCGACGCGGGCGCGGGCATCTCGGTGCAGCGAACCGCGACGGCCCTGCCCTCGCTGGCATCGCCCGGGGCAAGGTGCCGTGTCGCACTGGTCAACTGCACCGTTGCCCAGAACACCCTGGCGAGTGGCAGCGGGACCGGCGGCGTCGAGTCTGCCGGCGCGGATATCACGATCCGCAGCAGCATCGTCTGGTCCAACGACGGCGTCTCCCTCGCCCTCACCAGTCCGGCGGTCACCAATCCCGTGACCTACTCGGACATCCAGGGAGGCTACGCCGGAACGGGGAATCTCAACAAGGATCCCCTGTTCGCGTCCCCCTGGCCCCCCAGCTACAATCTGCAATCGATGTCCGGCCGATACGATCCGCTGTCGTCGCGGTGGGTGACGGACGACGCTCACAGCCCCTGCATTGACGCCGGCGACCCCACGGCATCGGCGGCCGAGGAACCAGCCCCCAATGGAAATCGCATCAATATGGGCGCTTCCGGCGGCACAGGCCTGGCCAGTAAGGGAGTGGGTTCCATCTACTATGTAGACGACCGGTCCGGGCAGGACTGGAACGACGGCCGGAGCCCAGCGACCGCATTCGCCACGCTGCAGCAGGCGATCTACGCCGCGCAGAGTGGCGATGTCATCCTCGTCTTCCCGGGTGTGTATCGAGAGGAAATCACTTTCGACCATAAGGCGATCACTCTGCAAAGCGCCTCTGACGCCGCGATCCTCACCGCCCCCGGCGGATATGCGGTTTCCTTCTACGGTGCGGAGAGTTCCAAAAGCGTGCTGGCCAATTTCGTCATCGCCGGTTGCGGCGAGGGCGGCATTTTCTGTGACGGAGCTTCGCCCACCTTGAAGAACCTGACTATCGTGAAGAACCCCCTTGGCATCATGGGCTACGGCGGCGCGAAGCCCTATATCACCAACTGTATCATCTGGGGAAACACCCAGGGCTCGCTGTTCAATGCGAAGGGGAATGTCCGCTATAACTGCATCGAGCCGACCTCTTGGGACAGAAAGGAGGTCAACATCGACAAGTCGAAGGGCAATATCGATGATGACCCTTACTTCGCCGATTGGCAAAATGGAGACTACCACGTGCGTTCGCAATGGGGCCGCTACGTGCCGACGACCCGCACTTGGGCATCGGACAGCAAGACAAGCCCATGCCTTGATGCCGGCGATCCCGCGGAGTCTCCGCGAGCCGAACGGATGCCCAACGGCCGCAGGATCAACATGGGCGCTTACGGCGGCACGGCCTTCGCCAGCCTTAGTAGCGGGCCGGCGTGCCCATAGGCGATAGCTTTAGGCGCAGTTTTGTGGCGGCAAGAAGGCCGTCGCGTTCTTTGAAATGCAGGATATGGTGGCACGCTACGTGCTACCCCCAAGATGTAGTACTTTGGGGAATATGCAGAGATTAGAAAAAATCGTGACTATGACACGAATTATGCTTGTAGACCGAGTCCCAAGGTCATATAATATCACATTGAGCCGGTGACACGGCAGGCAAGGGTTTCCTGACATGAAGCAGGGTGTTTGGGAGCCCCGATGGAGCCTTTGGTTATGGAGGGTAAGAAAATCGGCAAGAGATGTTCGTCCATCTCTGTTCGAGCCGATGGGGTGAAGGGTTTCCCGTGGTACAGCCGGCCTCGGCTGTGGAATCCTGAGGATCATCCCCAAGGGTGGGGGTGCTGCACGGCTGGAAACCCCAAGAGAGCTTTCACGCTCGTCGAGCTGCTTGTGGTGATCTCCATTATCTCGGTGCTCATGGCGATTCTGATGCCAGCGCTGGGTGGAGTGAGGCGCCAGGTTTATGCGCTGACCGGGATGAGGAATCAGCGGGAAGTTGCCAGCGCCGTGAACCTCTTTGCCGCGGACAATGGCGATCTCTATCCCCAATCCGTCGCCACGGTCGGTCTGGACAACAACTGGTCCTGGTACGATCCGACCCAGCTCACCGGCAAACGCAAGCGCAGCCCGCAGGTCCACCGGTCCATGAGCGCGTACCTGCACGCCTACATCCCGGATGCCCAGACCGTGTTCTGCCCATCCGCGCCGAAGCAATACACGTACCTCCAGCAATCGTGGGACGCCGGCGATGACTGGGACAATCCGGAAACGCCCGTGCTCTCCGATCCGGTGGACGGCACCTACTGCTTTTTCTGGAACTATATCGGCTATCTCGGCGGTTCGCGCCAGTTGTTCAAAGGCCCGCGCGGGCCGGCCAGCGGCGGCCTGCACAGCCAAGTGCTTGTCACCGACTACTTCGGCTATGGCCACTGGCGGACGCCCGACGCGTTCGCGAGCTGCGAGAAGCTGCCAGGTGGCGATGTCCTCGCAGAGCAGTGGCTGGAATCTGCCTGGTGGACGGCGTCCGGCGATCCGAACGCCACCCGGCCGCAGGTGAAGTTGCGGGCCGCCTACACCGACGGCCACGTCGAAACCTACTATCCCAACGACGTCTCCGCCCTGCGGGTCTCCATGACCCCGCAAGGCACACCCCCCTACCCCGATGGCGGTGCCAGTCGCGGCATCTTCTACATCCCCCGCAACGCCGTGCGCTGACGCCCCGACCGTGTAGGATGGGCTTCAGCCCATGCTGTTCCTATTATTCCGCGCTCGGCTCTACGCCCTCGACGCCGTGAACAGAAACAACGCAATGAGCAGGTGAATACCGGCGAACAGCACCAGAAGAGTCATCATTCGCCGATAGCGAGCACGCTCAACGGCCCGATTCATCGTGACTATGCAGTAGGCTGGGTAGAAGAAGATGGCAAAGTAGACCACATCTGCGAGCACCATAGCGGCTTGGCCCACGGAAGTGCCCCCGATTCCCTTCCCCAGGAGAGCGCCGAAGATCAGTTGAACGACAAACCAGGGTTGAACGAGCAGAGGTCCCAGCGGCCGCGGCAGGTCGCTCCGCGTGATCTGCGCCACAGCCGCCAGCACCCCGATCCCGATGCTCACCCCCAGGTAGACAACCAAAGGTGCCGGACGCCCGCGCGGGCGTCTGATCGCTGCCGGTGTGGCGGCAGCGGGCTGCGGCCGGCGCAACTGCCGGCCAACGAGGAACGCGGCCCCAGCGAACACCAGGAAAACGCCGACCAGCAGCCAGCCCGCAAGAGCTGTGCTGCGGTCGTCTTCGCTCAGGGCCGTATGCCGGAGTTGCACAGTCTCCAGAACCATCACCAGAACCGTCCCCGCCGCAAAGAGGACACTCAGCGCCATGAGAAGAGTTCCCGCAATGCGCCTCATCAAGAATCCTCCCAACTACAGGGACCGCCGGTGTCCGCGACGGATGAGAGCGTCAAGGCCTTGGGTCTTGGGGATGCCTCTCCGGCAGGACGACCGACTTGAGCGCTTTGAGGTACTGCCCCTGTGGATCGCCTTGGGTCGGTGCGATGTGGCCGCCCTCACCGAACTCGTTCCAGGCGTACACAAGAACCAGCCGCTCCTTCGTCGTCTGCTCCGGGTGCTGATCCATCCAGTCGAGGGCGGACTGCACGAACTGCCCGAATGCCGCCGGCGTGCGATCGAGGAAATAGTATCCCGGTTTCTGGTTCAGCCCCTGGGGTCCTTCCCACGGCCGCTTGTCCCAGCCTGCCGTCACTTCCGGAATATACGGCTGCTCCGCAGAGCCGAACCACGCCTTCTGGTGGGCCGCAACCAGTTCGGCGTACGAATGCTCCTGACCCCCACCCGCATAGCCCGGGACAATATTGTAGTGCGTCCGGTACCCGTACCCCAGCTTCGGGTCGCCCTTGCCACAAGCTGCGACAGCTACCCCCGGTAGTCCGGCCTTCTTCGCCACGTCCTGCAACGCCGCCAGTCCGTCGCGGTGTCCATCGGTCGGATTGAAAATGACTACGAGGGGCTTGCCGTCGACCGTCACATACCGCGGATCCGCGAGATACGGCATCCACCGCTCGGCCGCTCGTCTCCAATTCTCGGCATTGCCGATCAGGAACCCCTCATGGTTGGCGACCAGGAGACAGTACTTCATGCGGTCCTTGTTCCGGGCCTTGAGGAACAGATTCAGCCCAGTGTGCTTGGGGTCTTCATCGATCTGCTGTTGCGTGGGGTGCCAGTACCAGCAGAAGGCGAAGAACGCGATCCCATGATCGGCGGCCAGATCGATCTGCTGCTCGACAATCTCCGGCCGGTCGTCCCGCCAGCCCCAGATCGGCTCCCGCTCCGGGAATTCATCCAGCATCCGTTTGGACAGGTGCGTCGGCGCGTCCTTCGCCCACGCCTCCGTGCCCGCCAGCCGATGTTTCCCCGCCCACCCATCAAAGTAGTAGGCGCCTACTAAGGCACGCGGCGTTGCCGGTTGGGCCGCACCGGTTTGTCCCGACATTGACAGTGTACTCAATACCATGAATCCTGCAACACCGATGGCTGTCGGTATCCAATGGGATGATGAAGTGAATCGTGCTTTCATCTTCCAATCCTCGCGGCAACAAGAGACAGGACGAAACTGGCAACAACGCAATCGCCATCACAGTACCCAGTCATTGCCCGATGCACAAGATGGCAAACCAACGTAAGGTAACCGCAGCGTCCCGAAAGCAGACCCTCGTCGGGCCGTCGCCGTCTTCGGCGACGGGTGGCAGCGTCAAGGCCGAAGGCCTTGGCGATGGTCCTACGCATGGGAAATCCACCATCGCCAAGCTCCGAAGACTCCGCTTGACGCTGCCACCCCACCACGTCTAACGACTTTACGTTTGCCCTGGAAACCAATGTTGGCGGTCTTGACCTCGGGCCCGCCCTTGGATGACAATAGTCCCAATGCAGTCACGTGCGTAGCATGTACAGAGAGTCGGCTTGGTCCCACGATACCGTATCGAGGAAGGAAGACGTCATGAGAAGGGTGGTTTGGAGTTCTTTCCTGTTGGTCCTGACCATCGGCAGTTCCGTTCGTGCCGAGGCGATGAACCCCACCGTCACGGCTGCCGAGGAGAAGGTCCTGCAGGCTCGCCCGCTGGACATAAGCCGTGTGCGGCTGCTCGGCGGCCCCCTGAAGCACGCCCAGGACCTGGATGCCAGGTACCTCCTGGAGCTGGAACCCGACCGCATGATGGCCGGCTATCGTCTGCGGGCGGGCCTCAAACCCAAGGCCGAAGCTTACGGCGGCTGGGACGCCCTCAAGGGCAAGCAACTGACGGGCCACATCGCGGGTCACTATCTCTCCGCGGTAAGCCTGATGTACGCCGCCACGGGTGACCCGCGTTTCAAAGAGCGGGCGGACTACCTCGTCCGGGAGATGAAGGAGGTCCAGGACAGGCGCGGCAACGGCTACCTCGGCGCCTTGACGGACGCCCAGGGCACCGACGGCGAAACGCTCTTTCAGCAAGTGGCCCAAGGCAACATCCGCGCCGCCAGCTTCGATCTCAATGGGCTTTGGTCCCCCTGGTACGTCCTGCACAAGACCTACGCCGGCCTGCGGGACGCCTACCGCTATACCGGCAACAAGACGGCCCTGGAGGTCGAGATCAAGTTTGCCGCCTGGGCCGAAGAAATTGTCTCCAAGCTCTCGGACGCCCAGGTGCAGCGGATGCTGAACACCGAGTTCGGCGGCATGAACGAGATCTTCGCCGACCTCTACGCCGACACGGGCGACCCACGCTGGCTGGCCCTGTCCCGCAAGTTCGACCATCGCTCCTTCCTCGACCCGCTCGAGCGTCACCAGGACAACCTCGAGGGCAAGCACGGCAACACGCAGGTGCCCAAGCTCCTCGGCTCCGCCGACCGTTTCGCCTACACGGGCGACGCCGCCGACATCATCGCCGCGAGTTTCTTCTGGGACCGCGTCGTGCAGCACCATAGCTACGCCACCGGCGGCCACGGCAAGGACGAATATTTCGGCCGGCCCGACGCCCTCAGCGACCGCGTGGACGGCCGCACCGCCGAGACCTGCAACGTCTACAACATGCTCAAGCTGACCCGCCGGCTCTTCGCCCTCCGCCCGGATGCCCACTACGCCGATTTCCACGAGCGGGCCCTCTTCAACCACATCCTCGCCTCCATCGACCCCAACGACGGCCGGACCTGTTACATGGTGCCCGTCGGCCGGGGCGTCCAGCACGAATACCAGGGTATGCTCCGCAGCTTTACCTGCTGTGTCGGCTCCGGCATGGAGAGCCACGCCCTCCACGCCGACGGCATCCACTTTGTAGGGGCGAATAATCATTCGCCCCAATTGTGGGTGAACCTCTACGCCCCCTCCACCGCCGACTGGACCGCGATGGGCGCCAAGCTCGCTGTCGACACCGATTTCCCCGAGGGCGAATCGGCCAAGATTACCCTGACACTCGAATCGCCAAAGGAGTTCACCCTGGCCCTGCGCCGCCCCTACTGGGTTGGTGACGGCTTCGCAGTGAAGGTCAACGGCGAAGTCGTCCCGGAGGACAAGGAACCCGTTCGTAGTGTGCCCGTAAGGGCATCTCCGGGTACAGCTCAGGGCACCACTCCAGGCGCGCGGACACGCACCACCTTCCAGCCCCCGAAATGCGGCTCCTACGTCGAGCTCAAGCGTACCTGGAAAACCGGTGACACGGTCGAGCTCGTTCTGCCCAAATCGCTGCGTCTGGAGCCCCTGCCGGACAACCCGCGTCGCGTCGCGATCCTGTGGGGTCCACTGGTATTGGCGGGCGATCTCGGCCCCGAGGCCGAGCGGGGACGCGGACGATCCGCCCGCTCCGCGTCGCCGCAAATGCCGGTCTTCGTCGCGGCCGAGCAGCCCGTGGCCCAATGGCTCAAACCCGTTGCTGGCCAACCCGGCCGGTTCCGCACCGACGGCGTCGGACGCGACCGCGAGGTGGACTTCGTGCCCTTCTACCGCCTGCACCGGCGCACTTACGGCGTGTACTGGGACTTGTGCACGCCCGCCGAGTGGGAAAAGAGAGCTGCCGAGCGTCAGCGCAAGCTCGAGGTAGCCGACCTCGACCGCCCGCGCATCCTCAAGCTGGCGGATGAAGCCCTGAACGTCGCCCCGATCTCGATTACCCAATTCCGCGCCCCGCTCAGCGAAGGCGGATCTCACGATTTCTACTCCAACGGCGATTACTGGTGGCCCGACCCGAACAAGCCGGACGGCCTGCCTTACATCCAGCGTGACGGCCAGTCCAACCCTCAGAATTTCTCCGCCCACCGCCTGGCCCTGCGCAACATGCGCAACGCCGTCGCGGCCCTGGCCGCCGCCTACGCCCTCGACGGCCAGGAGAAACACGCCGCCAAGGCGGTAGCCCTACTGAAGGTTTTCTTCCTCGACGAAGCCACCCGGATGAATCCCAGCCTACTCTACGCCCAGGCGATCCCGGGCCGGTTCTCGGGCCGGGGGATCGGGATCATCGACACCCTGCATCTGGCGGAGGTCCCACTTGCGATTATGGCCCTCAGCCACTCCCGCGCGATGACGCCGGAAATCCTCGCGGGCCTGAAGAAATGGTTCGGCGATTACGCCCAGTGGATAACCACGCACAAGTACGGCGTGGACGAGATGAACGCCAAGAACAACCACAGTGTCGCGTACATGGTCCAGCTCGCCGCCTTCGCCACGCTGACGGGCGACACGGCCAAGCTCGACCTGTGCCGCCAACGTTACAAAGAGGTCTTCGTCCCGCAGCAGATGGCCCGCGACGGCAGCTTCCCGCAGGAGCTCAAACGCACCAAGCCCTACGGCTACTCGATCTTCCAACTCGACAACATGGCGATCCTCTGCCAACTCCTCTCGACCGGGAGTGACAATCTCTGGACCTTCACGCTGCCCGACGGCCGAGGCATCCGCAAGGCGGTGGAGTACCTGTACCCCTTTTTGCAGGACAAGATGAAGTGGCCCTACAAACCCGACGTGGAGCACTTCGACTGCTGGCCCGTCCGCCAGCCCGCCCTCCTCTTCGCGGCCCAAGCCTTCCACGAAAAGAAGTATCTCGACCTGTGGAAAACCCTCGACCCCGATCCGTCTGATCAGGAGGTCCAGCGCAATATGGCCATCACCCAGCCCCTCCTCTGGCTGATCTCGTCCACCGACATCCCGCTATCGAGGAATTGAACCGCGGACTGTGCCAACCACGCACATGAGACACGTACGGTAGGGCTCGCCCCGCCAATCCCTATCTCCACTATTCGCGCGGATGTGCGATGCGCACCTTTTCTCTACTCGGATACAACGATCCTTACACCGGTCGCACCGCCGTTGGCCTGGATGAAGCCATGCATGTACTTCGGCCCCCTGGTATCTGCGATTAGCAGTATCGACCCTGCGGGGACCCCTTTGATAACGAACTTGCCCTCCGCGTCGGTCCGGACATCGCCGCGTGGGGGCAGGCTTCCATCGACGGTACGAACCGTAGCGTCCGGGACGGGCTTGCCGTCCGAATTGACAACAATACCCGAAATGGAGAGGTTGGCCAAGGGAAGCCTGAACTGGCCCAGGTCCTGTCGGTCGTCCAGGAGATTGGAGGCATGGACATCGACCTCCTGCGCACCGTATCCGTTCGCCATCGCGCTGACCCTATACCGCCGCTCCGGCGGGATTGCCTGAATCCTGAAGGTGCCATTCTCGGCGGTGACAATCTCCTCTAGCAGGCCCGCGGGCGTCGGCGCTCCCCTCTTGAGCTGCTGCAAGTGGATGAGAATGCGAGCACCGGACAGCGGCTTTCCTTCCTGATTCAATACGGTCCCTGTAAGAACCGCCCCCGGTTTCAATCGAAGATCGAGGTTGTCCATCTCTTCGTCCACAGCAACCGCCTCCGCCAAGTTGCGCGAAAGGTCTCTGGCAACAAGGACAAAGGCGGTATCCGGCAACTTCAATGGTCCGGGGTCCCAACTCATGGCGAACTTCCCGTCCGCATCTGTCACTACTCCCCCACCGGTCGAGGGCATGATTTGGATTTTGGCTCCCGCCAGCGGATTGCCAGCCCCATCCCGAACGGTCCCACTGACTTTGGGCGTGACTCTGAGAGCGAACTCAACTCGCTGGGTCTGCCCCTCTTCGATGGTGACCTGTTCCCTTCTTATCTGCAGAGTATACCCGGGCCTAAAAGGCTCGGACACATGGTATGAACCAGCGGGCACACGAATGCGTGCCAGGCCCTCCTCGTTGGTACTGCCGCCAAAGTACTGCCGGTGGTGCGTATGACTGACATGGACCACGGCTCGCTCAACCGGTTGTCCGTCCGCATCCTTGACTAGGACCTCGATAGTGCCGCCTTTCGTTACGACAAGCCGGATACCGCTCTTCGTTTCGTCGGCCTTGAGACTCACCGGCACGGGCTCCGCCACCCATTCCACGGCGTCCTCTCTGGTCGTTGCCAACCGCACGGTATGGTCACCCGCCGCCAGACCGCCGATGCGGAACGTGCCATCGTCGGCGACAGTAACCGGATCCGGCGGCAGAAACCCGCTCTTCTCCTGATCCGTGTGCGTGGTCACTTTCACTCCGCCGACAGGTTTGCCGGTGGTTTTTTCTACAACCACGCCCTCGATTCTGGCCTCCAGGGGCAAGGTCAGCTTGATGCCTGTCTGACCCGGCGAAAACTGGCATTTGCTTTGCCCCGATACCATTTGCACAATGTCCAAAGCCCTGGAGGAACCGCTGAAGATCGTCTGCGCGAAGGTACTGAGTGTGACTCGACCGGGCTTCCGCACGAGAAACTCGAAGGTTGCCTCGGCGGGCAGGTTCGTGAAGAGAAAATGACCGTTGTTGTCGGTTTTTGCATTGAGGAAGCCGGGTACAGCCAGGAAACGCCGATCCTCGGCTCTTCCCTTCACGGCAAAGGCAATACTGACTTCCCCATCGGCGACCGGCTGCCCCTTTTCGTCGACAACCTCTCCGGCCAAATCCTTCGGCTCGCCCAGCACGATGTCGAATTGTCGATCTGCCTGCGTCCGCGCCATAGCCCATCCCAGCGCAAGTCCTTCCTTGCGGGCGATGAGAAAGCCCGGCCGGTAAGGATTTGCACCTTGGGTGCTGGTGAGACTGAACGCTCCATCGGCTCCCGTCACCTTTTCCTGGATCGCCTCCACCTTTGGCAAGGATGCCTCTTCGCTGTACGCCATTCCGTAAAGCGTCACTCCAGCGCCTTCAACCGGTCTGCCTTGCGAATTGGTGACTCTGCCCGTGAAGGTGATTTGAGCCGGCGGAGGAACTGAGCCTGACTGGCCAGCGAATTGTGACGCGCCCAGCGCACCAGACAGCGCCAACAACGTCGCGACGATCAAAGCGAACACAGAATATCTCCCGTGCATGCCAACCCCTTCCTGAGTATGTAGCAAAGTGGCGTACATCCGCTCGCGATCCACGATTGCTGACGGTGTTACCCAGCCCCTGTCCCACGGAGCGATGGGAAACCGTCCAGCCAATCATGGATTATGGCTTATTGATGGTGGTCTGTAAAGGGGTAACCGCCTCCGGGGACATGGTCGCCGTTTGGGATCAAGCGATGTGAGCCAGTGTTCATCCGCGTTCATCGACGATTGACAATTCGAGGGAGACGGTGTGCGGAGGGCACCCTACCGGCTCGCGCCGAAGTCGCGTTCAGTTCATTTCCTCCGCGTGCCTCTGCGATTCTCTGCGGTTGAGCATTCACGTCAAAGTTACTGGCTCTCGCCACCCGCCAGCTCGCGGGCGATCTGGTCGTAGAGGCTCTTGGCGACCTCAAAGAACTCCCGAGCATGGGTAAGAGTCGGCTTGCCGGACGGAAGCAGACCGAGTTCACCTGGGTACCGGGACTCGATGTAGAGGTCATCCAGGTCGGTTAGGACACCCATGTCCACATCCAGTGCCATGAGGTCTTTGACCAAGCCGTAGAGCCGCAGCGTCGAATGATCTTTCGGCACCTTCTTCGAGTGTTCTTCGAGAACCGCCTTGAAGCATTTCTCCACACACTGCTGGGCATGGAAGGCAGCCACGGGCGTTAGGTGCTCCAGATGGATGATCTCGGCGACACTGTCGAGGTCCATCTCGGCGGATTTCAGCCACTCGCCCGTTGCTTTCTTCATAACAGCCGGGTCCCTTGGCTCATGAGTTGGCGAGCGAAGCTGCTCTTTCTCTCGACGAATTCCTGGTGCATGGGCTTGGTATGCACGAGCAGGTCGATCGGGTAGCGCATCCGGAGGTCCAGGATGCGATCGGACACGCTTCGGACGATGTCGCGTCTTTGCTCCCACGTGGCCGGCACGAAGTCGTCCTGCGTTACCACGTAGAGGTCGATATCGCTGTCTTCCGTCGGCTGGCCCCAGGCATAGCTGCCAAAGAGGATCACCTTCTCCGGGTGCAACGGTTTGAGCGATTCGCAGATTTCGCTCCTCAAGCCATCCGAAAGCTTCATCGTGCCTTTTCGCATAGGTCCATTCTACGCAGGAGATCAGAACCGGTCAATCGTAGAGAAAACCACCGGTGCCCGCCCTGTTTGCGATGGATGCGTTTGCTCTTCTTCCTGCGTACAGCATGAATCGGCGTTTATCCGCGTTCATCAGCGGTTGACAATTCGAGGGAGATGGTGTGCGGAGCACACCCTACCGGCTCTCGCCGAAGCCGTGTTCAGTCCATTTCCTCTGCGTGCCTCTGCGACCCCCGCCTGCGCGGGGGCAGGCTCTTGGCGGTGAAGAGTCCCGGATTCTTGCCCCCCGTTGCCGGGCCAGGCGGGTACCTCTCGGGGGTGACAGTCCTTCGCGAGAATAACAAGCACGTCGCCGCGCTCGGCAAAACGAGGCGCGCAACCGCTGGACGATCCTCTCGCGGTCAGATCTTCTTGATGACCGGGGCGAGTTGGTCTTCGCCGGGGACGAGTGTGCTGCGGTGACGCTCGACCTCCTTGCGGATCTCGGCGATCACTTCGGGATGAGCTTTGGCGATGTCGTGCTTTTCCGAGGGGTCGTGGCCGAGATGGTAGAGCAGGGGCGGGTCGTGTGTCACCGGCTGGTCCTTGCCGTAGGCGGACTGGGTGATGAAGTGGGCCTTGTAGGGGCCTCTGCGCACGGCGTGAAGACGCACACCGCGATAATAGAAGACGGTGTCCCGCGGGCTGTGGCCCTGGCCCGACAGGACCGGGCGCAGGTCGAAGCCGTCGAGGACGCGGTCGGCAGGCACTTCGGCTCCGGCGAGCTTCAGAATCGTGGGCAGCAGGTCCATCGTTGTGCCGAGATCGTGGATGACGGCGGGCTTGATCGTGCCCGGCCACCACATCAGGCACGGCTCGCGCATGCCACCTTCATAAGTGCAGCCTTTGCCTTCCCGCAACAGACCCGCGGAGCCGCCGTGCTGATCGTATTCCAGCCAGGGGCCGTTGTCGGAGGTGAAGACCACGAAGGTGTTCTCGGCGAGCCCCTCACGCCGCAGCGTCCCCAGGATCCGGCCGACGGACCAGTCGATCTCTTCGACCGCATCGCCGTACAGCCCGCGCGGGCTCTTGCCGCGGAAGTCATCGGACACGAACAGCGGCACGTGCACCATCGTGTGGGCGAGATAAAGGAAGAAGGGCCGGCCCTTGTTCTGCTCGATGAAGCGGACGGCCTCCTCGGTGTAGCGTTTGGTGAGCGTGTTCTGGTCGGCGGGCCGCTCGATGATCTGGTCATTGCGCATCAGCGGCACGTTCCAATACTTGACCTTGGGATCGAAGAACGCCTGGCGGCCCTCGCCGGCGACGCGGTCCATGTCGTTACTGTACGGGACACCGAAATAGGAATCGAAGCCGTTGTTCGTGGGTAAGTACTGGGGCAGGTGACCGAGGTGCCATTTGCCGATGCATCCGGTGGCATAGCCCTGCGGCTCGGGGTCCCCAACGCCTTGTTTCGCGTTGGGGATACCCTTGAGGGCTTCGGCGAGGGTGATCTCGCTCTTGGGCAGCCCCCCGGCCGAGTTGGGGAAGAGCACGCGGCGAACGTCGCTGCACATGCCGCCGCGGACCGGCAGCCGGCCGGTCAGCAGCGCCGCCCGGCTCGGCGTACAGACCGACGCCCCGACGTAGAAGTCGGTCCACTTCTGTCCCTCGGCCGCCATGCGGTCGATGTTGGGTGTGCGAATGGTCGGATGGCCGTAGCAGCCAAGGTCGCCGTAACCCATATCGTCGCAGAAGAGGATGACGAAGTTGGGTTTCCGGGCCGGCTTCTCCGCCGCGAAAAGCCCGGTACAACGTGACGTCGCCAGACCCGTCACCCCCAATCCCAACCATCGCACGAAATCCCGTCGCGTCACCGGCCTGTTCATGTTCGTCCCCTTGATCTTGGTTGATCCTCAATTTGCTTTTGCGGGAGTCATCACTTCTGTCATCCTGAACGGAGCGAAGCGTAGTGAAGGATCTGGACCGTGAATTAGGCAACTCTCTATCCGCGGGCCAGATCCTTCGCCTTCGGCTCAGGATGACACACAAATAACGCGTGTCGTATGCATGGATCCGCGAGAACTGGTCTGAGCCATCAAGCTTTTCCCGGCGGGCGGCGGCCTTTGCCTTCCTGCTTCCCATCACCGAGATCCTGGCGCATCGCGTCGGCGAGCTGTTGCAAGCGCTTCACCACCTCCGGGTGCTGATCGGCAACGTTGTGCTGCTCGCTGATATCGTTCTCCAGGTCGAAGAGAGCCAGACCGATCTTGGCCTGCTCGTACTTGGCAGGCTTGCCGCCTTTGCCGCCGGGACGACCGCCCAGCGTGTTGTAGCCGTGCGGGAAGTGCAGCTTCCATTTGCCGCTGCGGACCGCCTGTAAAGCCCAGGCACTGTAATAGTAGAAGGCTTCGTGGGGACTCTTCGCGCCGGGTTGGCCGCTGAGCAAGGGCCAGATGTCTTTGCCGTCGATCTTGTGGTCGGGCAGCTTGGCGCCGGTGCGGCCGGCGATGGTCGGGAGCATGTCCATGGTCGTGGCCGGCTCGCGACAGACTTTGCCGGCGGGGATTTGGCCGGGCCACCAGGCGATCGTGGGCTCGCGCTGGCCGCCATCGAAGGAGGTGCCTTTGCCCTCGCGCAGCGGCCCGGCCGAGCCGGCGTGCTCGCCATAGCTGAGCCACGGACCGTTGTCCGAGCAGAACAGGACCATCGTGTCCTTGTCGAGATTCAGGCGGCGGAGCGTGTCCAGGATTTGGCCGACGGACCAGTCGATCTCCATGACCACATCGCCGAACAGACCCTGCTTCGATTTGCCCTTGAACTTGTCGGAGACGTGCAGCGGGACGTGGACCATCGAGTGCGGCACGTACAGGAAGAACGGCCGGTCCTTGTTCTTTGCGATGAACCGGACCGCCCGCTCCGTGTACCAGGTCGTCAGTTGCGTCTGGTCGGGATCGTGCGCGATGACCTTATCACCCTCGACCAGCGGCAGTTGGGGATAGGCCGTGGGGTTCTCCGGGTGCCGGGGCCACATGTCATTCGAGTACGGCAGGCCGAAGTACTCGTCGAAGCCGTGATGTGTCGGCAGGAACGGCTGCAGATGCCCGAGATGCCATTTCCCAAAACAGGCGGTGGCGTAGCCGAGCGGCTTGAGCATCTGGGCGATGGTCATCTCGCCGTCGCTGATGCCGATCTTGGCGCCAGGTCCCAAAACCTGCGGCAGGCCGACGCGCTGCGGGTAACAGCCCGTCATCAGGGCGGCCCGTGACGGCGTGCACGACGACGCGGCGGCGTAGAAATCGGTGAAGCGCGTCCCCTCGGCCGCCATGCGGTCGATGTTGGGCGTCTCGTAGTAGCGGCTCCCATAGCACGCGGCGTCGGTATAGCCGAGGTCGTCGGCCAAGATGAAGACGATGTTAGGCCTTGGAGGCGCCGGCGCATTAGCGGCGTGCAGCGC